>NZ_CAUVXP010000055.1:0-31326 GCF_963555955.1 Protofrankia sp. Cas3 | reverse complement strand
CGGGCTGGTGACAGGTCGGGCACGCGCCGGTCATGGCGGCGAGCAGCAGGTGGAGCTCGCGGTGCACGGCGTAGACCGTCAGGCCGGCGCAGGGGCTTGTGGGTCGAGTCGTAACAAAGTGCAGAACGCCTGGGCCAGGCAGAGCAGGGTGGCGTGCCGGTTCCAGCCGATGCGGGTGCGGCCCTCGAAGTGGCCCAGTCCCAGCCCGGTCTTCAACTCCCGGTAGGGGTGTGTCAGATGGTTCGTGTAAGGGCGGGTGGATTTGGATGGGCCAGGGCAGGATGATCCTGGTTCAGTGGGAAAGGACCCTCGTTGAACGGCACGAAAGCTGCTTCGGTACGTGAGGTGGACGCGGCGGCACGGCTGGCCGAGGAGTGCCGCCGCCTCGCCGACGACCTCGACGATCCGGCCGCCACCGCCCACGCCGCCCACGCCGCCCACGCCGCCCACGCCGCCCACGCCGCCCACAGCCTGGCGGCAGCCGCTTTCCACCACGGCGACCTGGCCACGGCGACCGATCTGGCCGGGCAGGCGGTGGCGTCCTACCGGGTCGCCGGACCGCTCGCCGACCTGGGTGACTGCCTCGCGATGCTCGCCCTCCTGCGGTCCTTCCTCGCCGACCCGAGGGCCGTCGATCTGTGCGAAGAGGTCCTCGCACTGTGCACGAGCCACGGCGAGGAATCGTTGCAGTCGACCATCCTGTGGATACTCGGGTTGGAAATGTGGCGACAGGGCGACCTGACCCGGGCGGTCGCACTGGAGCGGGAAGCCGTCACCCTCGCTGCCCGGTTGCAGGACCGCTACAGCCTTTTCTGGTTGTTCATCCCGGCGCTGGCCTGGACCACGACCGCGAGCGGGGACAGTGAACGCGCGGCTACGCTACTTGGCGTCAACCGCGAGATCATCCGGGGCTTCAGCGCATCCCCCGCCTCGACTGTCCCGTTCGCCGCCCGGCAGGACCAATGCATCGCCGACCTCCGTCGTACCCTCGGCGACGTGTGGTTCGACACGCTCTTCGACCGGGGCAGGATGCTGAGCCAGGACGAGGCAGTCGCCTATGCGCTGGGCGGCCCTTCCGGCGCCGGCGACGCCACCGACCCGGTCCGGTCGGGTCCGGGGCGACCCACCGGGCCCCTGACCAGCCGGGAACATCAGATCGCCGATCTGGTCGCCGCCGGCCTGACCAACAGGCAGATCGCCGCCAAACTCGTCGTCGCACCCCGCACAGCCGGAGCCCACGTCGAACACATCCGCAGAAAACTCGGCTTCACCTCCCGCACCCAGATCGCTACCTGGGTCGCCACCCAAGACCCCAACCGCTGAGCCGACCAGCGCCCGGCGGGACTGTCCGACCAAGTGCCACTCCGGCGGGTTGGCATAGCGGCGGAGGGCCTTCGACGGAAAGCCCGACCCCCTTCGTATTGTCGCTGCGCGACGGGTGGGTCGTGCAGCGTGAGTCCGCGGTCTGCAACGCCGGCGGCATTCAGATCCGTCATATGCCGGTGCACTCCGCAGCAGGAGGTGCCGCACGGGACGACGAAGACGGCTGGGCGCCTGCTCAGCACTTGATTGCGCATGCTGACGGCGGCCTCAGCCGCTCCTACAGCGCGGGTGAGAAGTCTGGTTCGGCGCGTTCGGCCAGCAGCGCCGCGAGCTCGCGTGGCGCGCTGATCATCGCGTCGTGCGCGGTGTCCAACTCGACGACTTCGCCCACTCCGCCAAGGTCGTCGATGAACCGGCGCTGCTTGCGTGGAGGCAGGGAACGGTCGCGAAGCGTCAGAATCCAGGTGCAAGGGACGTCGCGCGGCAGGTTCGCACGGGACACCGGTTCATCGAGCACCGTCGACGTCCGGGTAGAGGTGTGAGAGTGTGACGTCGCGCTGGTCGGGGCTCATGCCGTTGCAGAAGAAGTAGTTCGCGGTGCGCGTGGACATGGGTTTGGAGATCCCGCCGGTACGGGCCCGGCGCCGCGCGATGTAGCGGAGCGGGCCGGCAAGCGTGTCGATCACAGTCTTGCCTTCGGGTGGGATGCAGCAGCTGACGAGCACCATCCGGGCGACACGGTCAGCACCGAGCCCGACGATGACGACCCGGTCCATCCCGGCGGCTTCAATCTGCGCCACGACACCATCGACGCACGCCTTGATCGTTAACGTCGCGAGATCACCGGGCGCTGACCGGCGACCGGGGAGGTCCACGGCCAGGACCTGCAGCTCGGGTGATTGGCGGGCGAGTTCAGCAACTGTGGGATCCCAGCAGTCACCGGCGTGCGATCTGCCGTGCACCAGCACCAGCCCCAGGTTCGCCATCACTGAATAGTACACATGTAATCTCGCTGCTTGGCGCGGTTGCGGCTTTCTCTCGGCGTTGATACACCGCGACCCTCCCGATCACACCCGCCTGCGGCGTTTTATCTCCAAGAGCAGTCGGGGCGGCGGGCCGCCACCCTTTCGAATGAGAATTGATACCGGTCACGTTTGCATGATGACAGGTGTCGTGGCGGGTGGTTGATCCGACCGGTTGTGCTCTGGGACAATGATGGTGCTGTCCGGATCGACGTCGGCGATCTCTGGTGCCCAGAGCCCGTCCAAGAGTATGGCGGCGGAGGACCTGGGGCACTCTTTCCTGCTGCTACGAGCGCGTTCCTCAGTTTCCGGTGTACAGGCCTCCCCGGACGGCACCGGTAGTGCTGGTGATGATTCGAGGGGAGGATCTGTGGAAGTCCTGTTCCCACGCTGCGCGGGTCTCGACGTCCACCGGGACACCGTCGCCGCGGCGGTACGTGTCCAGACCGGGTCGGGCCGGGCGACGACCGAGGTGCGGACGTTCGCCACGACCGGCGGGTCGCTGGGTCTGCTCGCTGACTGGCTCGCCCAGAACAAAGTGACGATTGTCGGGATGGAATCGACGGGTGTTTATTGGAAGCCTGTCTTCTACATGTTGGAAGACCGGTTCGAGTGCTGGCTGCTGAACGCCGCGCACGTTCGTAACGTACCAGGTCGGAAAACCGATGTGGCGGACGCGGCGTGGATCGCTGATCTGGTCGCGCACGGCCTGGTGCGCGCGTCGTTCGTGCCACCGAAACCGTTTCGGGACCTGCGTGACCTCACCCGGGCCCGGCGGACCGTGGTCGAGGAGAAGACCCGTGAGGTCCAGCGGCTGGAAAAACTGATGCAGGACGCCGGGGTGACGCTGACGAGTGTCGCCTCCCAGCTGTTGGGCGTGTCGGGCCGGGCGATCCTGGACGAGATGATCGGTGGGGAGACCTCGCCGGAGTATCTCGCCGACCTGGCCCGGGGCCGGCTGCGCGGGAAGATTCCCCAGCTGGTCGATGCGCTCGCGGGCCGGTTCCGTTCCGGTCATCATGGGTTCCTCGCCGCGCAGCTGCTGGAGCGGATCGATCTGTGTGACGAGCAGATCGAGGCGCTCGATCATCGGCTCGAGGTGATGCTCGCCCCTTTTCAGGAGACCCTTGACCGGATCATGACGATTACCGGGGTGGGTGCGGTCACCGCCACCGTGCTCGTCGCCGAGGTTGGCGTGGATATGAGCCGGTTCCCGACCGCCGGCCATCTCGCCTCGTGGGCGGGGATTTGTCCGTGGAATCACACATCTGGTGGGAAGAGTAAGTCCGGTCGCACCCGGCACGGGAACAAATGGTTACGGACCGCGCTGACGGAGGCGGCGCACGCCGCCGCCCGGAGTAAGGACACCTATCTGGCGTCCCATCACGCCCAGGTCCGCGGCCGCTGCGGGGTGATCAAGGCGGTCGGCGCGACCCGTCATGACATTCTCATCGCCTACTGGCACATCATCATCAACGACACCGTCTATCACGACCTCGGTGGGGACTGGCACGCCCGCCGGCGCCGCAGTCCTGAACGCCGTAAAAACACGCTGGTCACCGAGCTGGAAAAGCTCGGCTATACCGTTACGGTCACACCGGCCGCATAGCGTCTGTACGCGTCTGAAAGGTGGTGAGGGAACAGCCAACTGGATAGGCAGGAAACCGACGCCGGCGGCCTGTGGGCTCCCGGTGCGATCGTGCATGTCCCGTCCCAGCCGTGCTGTGGTCCGGTAATTCACTCCTCAGACGTTTAGTGTCCGCGCAATGGTGGGATGGGAGCCGCTAGCCAGTATCTGCTCGAAGACGACCACTTCGGCATCCGGATGGGCCTCGACCTTGACTTTTTGCGGAGGCTCCTGCTTCTACCGACGGTGAGCGTCGCCGCCGGTCTGACCGCAGCCTTGGGGGAGCCTTGGGGTTGTCGCGATGGGTCGCGCCGTCCATGGTGAGGGGGCGGCTCGCAGACGAGTGAGGGCCGCCCGCCCTGCCGTGGTCGTGGACTACGACGAGAGATTTCAGGCCGTCGGCCAGCCCACGGCCTTCGTTTCCAGGTACTGTTCGAAGCCCTCCAGGCCGTTTTGCCGGCCGATTCCGCTGTTCTTGTATCCGCCGTAGGGGGAGTCGGCGCCGTACCACAGGCCGCCGTTGATTCCGATCGACCCGGTGCGGATGCGCCGGGCTACGGCGGTGGCCCGCTCCTCCGAGGCGGAATAGACCCCACCGGACAGCCCGTAGCGGCTGTCGTTGGCGATCCGGACCGCGTCGTCGTCCCCGTCGTGGGCGAGGACGCACAGTACGGGGCCGAAGATTTCGTCCTGGGCGATCGTCATCGTGTTGTCGACGTCGGTGAACAGTGTCGGCTCGACGAAGAAGCCGTGCGGGAGGTGCGCCGGCCGGCCCCCGCCGAGCGCGATGGTGGCCCCTTCCTGCTTGCCTTTGTCGATGTAGCCGAGGATCCGGTCGCGCTGCCGAGCGCTGATCTGCGGCCCCTGCACGACCGTCGGGTCGGTGGGGTCCCCGTACGGGATCGCGGCCATCGACTGCCGGAGGATCTCCACTCCCTCGTCGTAGCGCGCCCGCGGCAGCAGCGCCCGGGTCAGCAGCGCGCAGCCCTGCCCCGCGTGCAGGCACACGCCGAAGGCGGCGAACGGCAGCACCGACGCCAGGTCGGTGTCGTCGAGCACTACCATCGCCGACTTCCCACCGAGCTCCAGGAAGACTCGTTTGAGCGTGGCGGCGCCGCGCTGCATGATCCGCTGCCCGGTCGCCGTCGACCCGGTGAACGAGATCATGTCGACCCGCGGGTCGAGCGTCAGCTCTTCCCCGACGAGGTGGTCGGAGGACGTGACGACGTTGACGACGCCGGCCGGGATGCTGGTGTGTTCGGCGACGAGACGCCCGAGGCGGGTCGCGTTCCAGGGGGTGTCGGGCGCTGGCTTGAGCACGACGGTGTTCCCGGTCGCCAGTATTTGCCCGATCTTGTTGAGGGTGACTTCGACCGGGTAGTTCCAGGGCACGATGGCCCCGACGACGCCGACCGGCTCCTTCCAGGCTGCGCGCCGGCTCCGGATCCCCATCAGTTCCCCGACCGGCAGCTCCCGCTCCCAGCCGAACTCGTCGATCATCGCGGCCGGCCAGTTCAGCGCGTCGGCCAACGGCGCGTCGAGCTGCGCGTGGGCCGTCAGCTGGACGGGGGTGCCGGCTTCGGCGACCAGTTCCGCCCGCAGCTCTTCCCGTTCGCCCTCCAACGCCGCCTGCAGCTCGGCGAGGCACCGCTTGCGCAGTGGGTGGTTCGTCGCCCAGTCGGTCGTGTCGAACGCGCGCCGGGCCGCGGCGATCGCGCGTCGCATGTCCTCGGCGTCCGCGTCGGCGACCTGACCGAGAACCTTCTCGGTCGCGGGATTGACGTTGTCGAACCGCCGCCCCGACGTCGCCTCCACCAGTGCACCGTCGATCAGCATCCGGATTTCGCCCTGCCGGCTGTCCACCATCGTGACCCTCCTCGAACTACTGTGGCCGGGAAAAGGCGGCGCCGATCGCCGGCTGCCGTACGGTCGCCGATCGGACCTCGCTCAGGCTGTGGTCGGTGCGCCGAGGAATGCCAGCGCGTTGTCCCGCATCACCCGCTGCTGGAGTGCGGGGTCGAACCCGGCCAGCTCGTCGAGGTAGGCCAGCGGCTCGGCCATGCCTTCGGGGTGCGGGTAGTCGGAGCCGAAGATGACCCGGTCGGCGCCGACGACGTCGATCGTCTCCTTGACGTCGTTCTCCCAGAACGGGTTGACCCACACGTTGCGGTGGAAGACGTCGACCGGGTGCTCGGCGAACTCCTGCGGCATCTGCCGGTAGATCTTGGAAAGCCCGGCGAGCAGGTGCGGGACCCACTCCGCGCCGTTCTCGACGCTCGCCACCCGTAGGTTCGGGAACCGGGACAGCGTGCCGTGGCAGATCAACGCGGCGAAGGTGTCCTCGACGTCGCGGTGGGCGATGGCCCACTCCTTGAACGGGCTGCTCACGAAGGCGTTCGCGCTGCGCTGCGGTTCCCACAGCTCGAGGTAGTCGTTGAAGATGGAGTAGGTGGCGTGCACGGCCACGCCGACGCCGGCCTCCTGGACACGCGCCCAGAACGGGTCGAACTCCGCCAAGGCGAAGGAACGGGAGCCGCGTAGGCCCTTCACCGGGGCCGGTCGGATGAGGATGGCGCGGGCCCCCCGCGCCAGCACCCAGTCCAGCTCGGCGATCGCGTTCTCCACGATCGCCAGGGTGATGACCGGCACCGCGAACAGCCGGTCCCGGTAGTCGAAGGTCCACACCTCGTGCAGCCACTGGTTGAGCGAGTGGACGATGGCATGGACGAGATCGGGGTCGTCGGAAGCCGACATCTCGACCAGGTTGGCGAGCGTCGGGTAGACCAGCGCCTGCGCTATCCCCTGCTCGTCGAGGAGGGCGAGCCGGGGAGCGGGCTCGCGGAACGCTGGCGGGCAGTCGATGGCTCGCCCGGTCATCTCGCGGCGGGTGAGCCCCGCCGCATTGGTGCCGCGGTAGAAGTCGGCGTGGACGCCGGGCGCCGCGACCCGCTCGAACGTCGGGTTCGGCATGTAGTCGGTGATCCGGCCGTTCAGCGCGATCCGGGTCCGCCCGCGGACCTGCACAAACTCCACCGCGCCGTCGTAGGCGGCCGGCAGGTGCTCCAGCAGCGCGACGGGCGGCTCATACAGGTGGTTGTCCGCGTCGAAGACCGGGAAGCCCGGGTCACGCACCATCAAGTCCTCCTCATGATCCGGCGAACTGGCCTCCGGCGTCGCGGCAGCGACACCGTCGCGCCCCCGGGGGCCGGCACCGACGATCGCCAGGCAACCGTCGATGTACGGGTCCGGCTGGCCCCCGGAGCGGCACCGCCGCACGCCGATCCATCTGGTCATCTATCCGGTAATGCTTACCAGATGACCCTACGAGACGGCGCGGGACTGGTCAACGCACGGCCGTGGTCGAGCCCGGGCGGGGTCGGCGGGCCGAGTCGACGGCGACCGGCGGGCGGGGCGGCGCCGCCCCGCCCGGAGCAGGTCATCCGCGGCGCCGGGGCGCTACCGAAGCCCGTCGAGTTCACCCCAACGTGTCGGAGCGCTACGGTAGGCTTTACGGTAAGGATGTGACGTTGCTGCCTGGACCGGACGGGACGTCCGGCTCGGCTGGCGACCCGGAACGCTCGAGGCGGGTGGACGGTGTGGCCAACGATGATCGGCAGGTCCGGCGTCCGCCGCGGCGCGCGCGGGGCTCGCTGAGTGGCGACGAGATCCTCGACGCCGCTCAGCGGATCGTCGAGGACCGCGGTCTCGCCGAGTTGAGCATGCCGGTGGTCGCCAAGGAGCTGAACTCGGGCGTCACCAGCATCTACTGGTATTTCCGGAACAAGGACGACCTGCTGCAGGCGCTCACCGACCGGGCCGCCCGGCAGCACTTCCGCGGCCTTCCCCCGGTCGGTGACGGAAGCTGGGACTACGAGTTCGTCGAGTATTTCGCCGCCTACCGGGAGCTGCTGGACCGGGTGCCGGTGTACCGGGAGATCCTTACCTTCCGGACTCGCTTCGCGTTCAGCCGCTCGATCGTCGCGCGGGCGATGATCCGTCGACTGGAGGCCGGCCTGGAGCTGCTGGTCGAGGCCGGGTTGACCCCGGACGTGGCGGCGCAGGTGTACATGTCGTGTGCCCAGTACACGAACGGGTTCGTCATCCTCGAACACGGATACCGCAGCACGGTGGCTGACGACGGCGACGGCACCTCGGTCGGCGCCGACCGAGGGACGCCCGCCGTCCGCAGGGGGCAGCAGTTGGACGACGCCCAGTTCCGGTTTGGACTGAATCTGATCGTCGACGGGATCTGCGCGGAGTACGGGCTGTGGCGTGGACACCGTCCACGCCACATGCTCCCGACGGGTCGGGGACGCACCCGATGACGAGGCCGCCGAGCGGCGGTGGTCAGCGGCGCGAGTCGCCCCGGCGGGCGCGAGGCTCGCTCAGCGAGACCGAGATTCTGGATGCCGCCCAGCTTCTCGTCGAGCGCGACGGGCTGGAGTCGCTGAGCATGCCGCTGCTGGCCCGTCAACTCGGTGCCGGCGTCACGAGCATCTACTGGTACTTCCGCAGCAAGGCCGATCTCCTCGAGGCGCTGGTCGACCGGCTCGCCGGCGACTTCTTCGACCGCCTTCCGGAGGTCGGGGCCGGGCCCTGGGTGGCCGAGGTCGAGCGGTATTACACCTGTTACCGCCAGGAGCTGCGCCGCGCGCCCGCCTACCTCGAGCTGCTCGCCTATGACCCGGGCATGGTGACGGCACGCTGGGAGGCGGCCGGGGTCCGGCGGGGCCGCCTCGCCCTGGAGCTCGAGGCGTTCACCGGCGGCGGTGCGGCGTCGCAGCGGGCGGAGGGCCTGCGCGCCGCGTGCCTGAACTACACGTTGGGTTTCGTCATCGTCGAACACGGGTTGCGTCGGGAAGCCGCTGAGGTCGACCCGGCCCTGCGCGAGGAGACGCCGGTCAGCTTCGCCCAGCTTGATCCCGACGACTACCCGGTGCTGCACAGCCTGCCGAAGCCGGAGGCGATCGTCTCCCTGGATGACGAGCAGTTCGGGCTCGGTCTACGGCTGCTGCTGCGCGGCGCTGTCGCCACGGTCGTGGAGTCCATGGGCGGCCAGGCCGACTGACGTTCCCCCCGCCGGGCACAGGCGACCCCC
The DNA here is from genome assembly GCF_963555955.1 of Protofrankia sp. Cas3. Classification (NCBI taxonomy): domain Bacteria; kingdom Bacillati; phylum Actinomycetota; class Actinomycetes; order Frankiales; family Frankiaceae; genus Protofrankia; species Protofrankia sp. Cas3. Next base: position 22,256 of record NZ_CAUVXP010000055.1, on the reverse strand, counting down.
GACCGATCTTCTCCTGCCCTCCCCCGAGGCCGGTGGCTGCAGTGACGGTCGCCTGTCCAGGCTTCGTGGCGGCGGGAGCCGCAGGACAGTCGGGTCGGCGGCCGCTCCGCGGAGACTTGACCCGGACGGCCTTATCGTTGAACATACCGCAAGCATAGCGATAAGCAGATCGGCATGGCTGGCGAACGCTCGACGTCCGGTTACCGTGCGTCATTCGACACCCGCGGGCCGGGTGCTGGCGGATGGCACGGCCACATCCGTCGCTCCAGGGATCCCCACGACCACCGGAAGGGCAGCGATGAGACAGCAGGCAGCGCTAGGTTCTCCAGCGGGTTCACTCCCCACCCGAACGCGTCCGTGGAGAGCGGCCGCCACGTTGGCGTCCGTCGTGTCGTTGGCCGTGCTGGTCGCGGCGTGCGGCAGCAGCGGGGGCAGCGGCTCCGGCGCCGCAGGCGGCGCCAAGGCGACAGCCAGCAGCGCCGCGTCCCAGGCTCTGTTAGGTAACGTGAAAAAGGCGGCGGGTGCGCCGGTGTCGGTCGGTTTCATCACCGACGGGCGTAGTTCGGCGGTGGACGACAGCGTCGAACTACCGGCGGCGAAGGCTGCAGCCTCGTATGTGAACGACTATCTCGGTGGTGTTGCGGGTCGGCCGCTGGAGCTTGTGGTGTGCCAGACGTCGAACACGCCGGCGGGCGCGGCAGACTGTGGCAACCAGATGGTCTCGCAGAAGGTGGCCGCGGTGCTGCTCAACGTTTCCGGTCAGGGTAACGCGGTGGCTCCGCCGATCATCGCCGCTGGTATCCCCTATGTCGCCTATCAGCCATCGAGTGCGGCGGAACTCATGGGGAAGACGGCGTTCAGCCTGACCGGTACCTCGGTCGCGATCGCGGGTGGGGCTGCGAAGTACTCGCAACAGAAGGGGTACAAGAGCATCGCGGTGGTAGTGATCGACGTGCCGACGCTGCGGGCCTCCATTGACGCACTGTTCAAGCCGCCGTTCGCCAAGGCGGGTATCGCGTTCAGCGCGAGCTATGCGGCGCCCGGTTCGCCGGACCTCACTCCGCTGTTTACCAGCGCGGAGCAGAAGAAGCCGGACGTCTACTGGATCATCGGGAACCCGGCGACAGCGGTGTCGTCCCTCAAGGCCATGGAGACGTTGGGTATCACCAAGCCGACCTTCGTTCTCCAGCAGGAGATCGACCCGTCCGTGGTGAAGGCCGTCCCGGACGGCCTCGCGGGCAAGCTGCTCATCACCACGAACAACGTCGCCACCAGCGATCCGGACTACCAGCTCTTCAACGCCATCCTGGACAAGTACGCCCCCGCCAGCCCCCGCAACGGCCTGGCGATCGGCGGGTACGCCGTGGTGCTCGGATTCGCCCGCGGCCTGGCCGGGCTCACCGGTGAGGTGACACCCGCGACGATCGTGACGGGGCTGAAGTCCACGACCAACGCGCTGCTGCCCGTCTCCGGGGGCATTCCGTTCACCTGCGGCAAGTCGCCGGTTACGTTCCTGCCGGCGCTGTGTTCGGACGGCAGCCTGGTCACGGCGTTGACGAAGGAGGGGAATCCGACCAGCTACGTCAAGCTCGACCCCTCCGACCTGTACCAGCAGTGAGGTACCGGGGGCCGTCGAGAAGGGTCGGCTAGGCGATGACGCAGTACCTCCTGTTCCTACTTCTCGGTCTGGGTAACGGCGCGGCGTTCGCTTCGCTGGCCTTGGCGCTGGTCGTCACCTACCGCAGCTCCGGCGTCATCAACTTCGCGACCGGCGCGGTCGCGTTGTACACGGCGTACACCTACGCTTTCCTCCGGCAGGGGAAGCTGGTGCTGCTCGTCCCCGGACTGCCGAGCACCGTCGGTCTCGGCGGCCCCCTCGGTTTTTTCCCGGCCGCAGCCGTCGCGCTTGTGGTGGCGGCGGTCGGGGGGCTGCTGCTCTATCTGCTCGTGTTCCGGCCGCTGCGGACCGCGCCGCCCGTCGCCCGCGCCGTGGCCTCTCTCGGGGTCATGGTGCTGCTGCAGGCGGTGATGGCGCAGCGGCTCGGCACCACCCCGGTCTCGGCTGACGCGATCTTCCCGAGCGGCAGCTACTCCGTCGGGGGCGTCCGGGTGCCCGCCGACCGGGTGTGGTTCGCCGTCACGATCGTCATGGTCGCGCTCGCTGTCGCCGGTCTGTTTCGTTACACCCGGTTCGGCCTGGCCACCCGGGCCGCGGCCGAGACCGAGAAGGGCGCGGTCGTCAGCGGCATCTCCCCTGACCGCATCGCGGCGCTCAACTGGATGGTCAGCGGTGCGGTCGCCGGCCTCGGCGGCATCCTCATCGCGCCGATCGTGCCGCTGGTGCCGGTCTCCTACACGCTGTTCATCGTCCCCGCGCTCGCCGCCGCCCTGATTGGTCGGTTCACCTCGCTGCTGCCGGCCGTCCTGGCGGGTGTGGCGATCGGGATGCTCTCCTCGGAAGCCACCTACCTGCAGAGCCGGTTCAGCTGGCTGCCGTCCTCGGGACTGGCGGAGCTGGTGCCCCTCATCCTGATCGTGGCGGTCCTCGTCGTGCGTGGGCAGCCGCTGCCCAGCCGGGGCACTCTGATCCGGCAAACCCTGGGGCGGGCCCCCCGGCCCCGGGGCCTCGTCCGCCCGACCGGGCTTTCCGTGGCGGTGGGGGTCGCCGGCTTGCTCGCGCTGCACGGCACCTGGCGCGCCGCCCTGCTCACCAGCATCATCATGGCGATCGTCTGCCTGTCCCTGGTCGTGGTCACCGGCTACGTCGGGCAGGTGTCGCTCGCCCAGCTGACCCTCGCCGGCGCCGCCGGTTTCCTGCTCTCGAACCTCACCGACGGCTGGGGCGTGCCCTTCCCGCTCGCCCCGCTGCTGGCCGCCGTCGCCGCCGCCGTCATCGGCGTCGTCGTCGGCCTGCCGGCGCTGCGGATCCGTGGTCTGAGCGTCGGCGTGGTCACCCTCGCCCTGGCCGTCGGGCTCGAAGCGCTGTGGTTCAAGAACAACGACCTCAACGGCAGCGGCCAGGGCGCCAAGGTAGCCGGGCCGTCGCTGTTCGGCCTGAACCTGCGGGTCGGCACCGGCAGCGCCTACCCTCGCCTCGGCTTCTGCCTGCTCTGCCTGGCCACGTTGGTCGTCGTCGCGTTCGGTGTCGCCCGGCTGCGGACCAGCCGGCTCGGCTCGGCGATGCTCGCGGTCCGGGCCAACGAACGCGCCGCCGCCGCCGCCGGCGTCGACGTCGCCCGCACCAAGCTCGCCGGCTTCGCCATCGGCGCATTCATCGCCGGCATCGGCGGCTCCCTCCTCGCCTACAAACAGACGACTGTCACCTACGACTCCTTCGACGCCATCACCGGGCTCGGCCTGTTCGCCACCGTCTACCTCGCCGGCATCACCTCGGTCAGCGGCGGTGTCCTCGCCGGGCTCCTCGCCGCCGGCGGGCTGTCCTACGCCGTCCTCGACCACCTGCTCACGGTCGGCTTCTGGTACGAAGCCATCACCGGCCTCCTGCTCATCATCACGGTCCTCACCAACCCCGAAGGCATCGTCGGACCCTTCCACACGCTGGCCGACCGACTCCGCATCGCCCGAACCAGCACCCGGGCCAGCACGCCGGAAGCCGCCGACACGGCAGCCGCAGGCACGTTCCCCGCCAACCCCGAAGGCCCCACCCGGCCGCTCCACACACTCGTCGACCGCGTGGACAGCAGAGCCCGAGTCAGCAGGCCGACCGGCGGCGCAGTCACCGAAGACCCGGCAGCGGCGGACACACCAGCCGGGGAGGCGGCGGGTACGCCCGCGACGGCCGGGGACAATGCCCCCGCCACCGCGGCAGCCGCGCCCGTCACGGCGGCAGCGGCGGCCGAGGAGCAAGCGGCCGACGCCATCGCCACCGCCCCCGCCTCCGTGGGCGCAGTCGTCGCCACCCCGCGCGCACCCGCCGACGAAGCCATCCCCGCCGGCCGCGCCGCGGCGAACGGGTCCGGCCCGCCCGCACCGCCCGCGGTCCCGCTCCTCCAGCTGCACGGGGTCGGGGTCCGCTACGGCGGAGTCGTCGCGGTCAGCGACGTGACCCTGGATGCGACCGAAGGCGCGATCGTCGGGCTGATCGGGCCGAACGGCGCGGGAAAGACGACCCTGATCGACGCGATCAGCGGCTTCACCGGTCACACCGGGTCCGTGCTCCTCGACGGCCGTCCCCTCGACGGGCGCAAACCCCACGAACGCGTCCGCGCCGGCCTCGGGCGCACCTTCCAGGCGATCGAGCTGTACGACGACCTCACCGTCGGCGAAAACATTACTGTCGGGCTCGCCGCCACCGCCCCCCGGACACTGCGCGCACTGGCCAACCGAGCTAGCTGGTCCCGGGCGGCCGGCCGGTCCACCGGCCGCAGACCCGACACCGCCGTCGATGCGGTGTTCGCCCTGCTCGGCCTCGACGACATGCGCGAACGCCCCGCCGGCGAGCTGTCCCAGGGCCAACGCCAACTCGTCTCGATCGGACGGGCCCTCGTCAGCAGCCCCCGGCTCCTGCTCCTCGACGAACCGGCGGCCGGCCTCGACACGACCGAGAGCGCCTGGCTCGCCGGGCGGCTACGGGCCGTCCGCGGCAGCGGCGTGACGGTCGTCCTCGTCGACCACGACATGGACCTCGTCCTCAACCTGTGCGACAGCGTCCACGTCCTTAACTTCGGCACCGTCATCGCCTCCGGCCACCCCACCGAGATACGCGCCGACCAGGCCGTGACCGAGGCCTACCTGGGCGCCACCCACGCCCGCCAGGAGGTGGAAGCGTGACGCGACTGGAGTGCCGGGGGGTCGTCGCCGGGCACGGCCGGGTGGTCGCCGTCCGCGACGTCAACCTGTCCGCCGAGGCGGGATCGGTCCTCGCGATCCTCGGGCCGAACGGCGCCGGCAAGACGACGCTGCTGGAGACGATCGCCGGGTTGCTCCCCCGCCTCGGCGGCGAGGTCCTGATCGAGGGCACACCGCTGCCCAGCGGGCGGCCGGTGACGGCCAACCGGGCCGGCGTCGTGCTCGTCCCGGACAGCCGGGCCCTGTTCACCACGCTCACCGTCCGGGAGAACCTCACCCTCGCGCGTCGCCGCGGCGGCCCCGACGACGACGCTGTCGCCGACCTGTTCCCCGGACTCGTCGCCCGCTGGAACCTGGCCGCCGGCGCGCTGTCCGGCGGTGAGCAGCAGATGCTCGCCGTCGCCCGCGCCCTCGTCCAGAAACCGCGGGTCCTGCTCGTCGACGAGATGAGCATGGGACTCGCACCCCGGGTCGTCGAGAGCCTGCTCCCCGTCGTGCGCCGGATCGCCGACACGGCCGACGCCCTCGTCGTCCTCGTCGAACAGCACGTCCACCTGGCTCTCGAGGTCGCAGACCACGCCATCGTCATGATCCACGGCGAGGTGGCGGTCGCCGGCCCCGCGGCGGAGCTGAAGGACGCCCCGGACCGGTTGGAAGCCGCCTACCTGGGTGTTCAGCTCCCACCGGCACGCGCCGGTTGAGTACTCCTCCTCAGCAGCTCCTGCGGCGCACGCTGGCCGCGTGGAGGTCAGGTCCATCGGCAAGGCGCCCGGCCCGCGGCGGCGGGCGCCGACAGAAAGGCGGAAGATCAATGGGCAAGCTCGAGGGACGGGTCGTCTTCATCACCGGGGCCGCCCGCGGCCAGGGCCGCTCCCACGCGGTGACCTTCGCCGAAGAGGGAGCGGACATCGTCGGCATCGACATCTGCCGGCAGATCGACGTCGTGCCCTACGCGCTGGCCACCCCCGCGGACCTTGAGGAGACGGTCCGGCTGGTGGAGAAGGCCGGCCGGCGGATGCTCGCCAGCCATGTCGACGTCCGTGACCGGGCCGGCCTGCAGGCCGCGTTCGACGCCGGCGTCGCCGAGTTCGGGCACATCGACACCGTGCTGGCGAACGCCGGGATCGTCCTGAGCAACACGAAGGAACGGGACGCCGCCGAGGCGTGGCAGGTCGGCATCGACGTCATGCTCACCGGCGTCTGGAACACGATCCAGGTCGCGGTCCCGCACCTGATCGAGCGGGGTCAGGGCGGCAACATCGTCGCCACCAGCTCGATGGCCGCGCTCCTGTGCGTCGGGAGCGGCCGGGGCGGGGACGACGCCTACACCGTCGCCAAGCTCGGCGTCACCGGGCTCGTCCGCACCTACGCAAACTACCTAGCACAGTACAATATCCGCGTCAACGGGGTCGCGCCGACCAACTGCAACACGCCGATGGTCACCGAGAACCCCGAGCTGTTCAACGTGATCGCAGCGGCGCCGAACCTCGTCAACGCGATGCAGACCGCCCTGCCCGGCGTGCCGATGATCGAGCCGAAGGACGTCAGCGAAACCATCCTCTTCCTGATCTCCGACGCCGGGCGTTACTACACCGGCAGCGTCCTCACCCCCGACGCCGGAATGAACATCCGCCGCTGACACCGGCGCGGATGGCCTCGGCCCCGCGCCCGGCGAAAAACGGACGCGGGTCGACGAAGGCTGGGCGAGCGCGTCCAGGGTTCACGGCTCACAACCCTCACGAATGACCGCGAGACGGCCCCCGGGCCGGCCGGAGAATTCGACGAAACAGCCTCGCAACGAGAGGAGTGCGTGGATGAACGGGAACTCCAGGCCGCCCCACCACCCGGGCGCCGGTGCTCGGTCCGACCTGATGCAGCTCGACCCCGGCCTCGCCGCAGCGTATTTCGACCTGCCGGCGACGCCGCCGCCTTTCCCGCTGCCGGCGCGTTCGACGGACAGCGAGTTCTTCTGGGCGTCCGGCCGGGACGGTGTGCTGCGCATGATGCGCTGTGCCGACTGCTCCTACATCGTGCACCAACCTTCTCCGTACTGCCCCGGCTGCGGGTCGGCGCACGTCGCGGCGGCGGCGCTGTCGGGCCGCGGCACCGTCTACTCGTTCACCGTCGCCGTGCAGACTTTCGTGCCCGGACTGGCGCCCTACTGCCTCGCCCTCGTCCAGCTCGAAGAGCAGGCCGACGTCCGCCTCATGGCGCGCCTCGTGGACGTCGCCGCGGCCGACGTCACCATCGACATGCCGGTGGCGGTCGCTTTCATCAAGATGTCCGACCAGGTGTGGGTCCCCTGCTTCACACCGGCGCCGGTGAGCCCGCGGGTCACCGAGCCCGCGAACCAGGAGAACCTGTGAACGAACCGCTGGAACGCCGGGCCGTCATCCGCGGGATCGGGCAGTCCGCGGTCGGACGGCGGCTCGGACGCAGCGACCTCGACCTCACGTTGGAAGCTGCGCGGGAAGCAGTCGACGACGCCGGGCTGACCTTCGCCGACATCGACGGCCTGTCCACCTACCCCGGCGGCGACCTGCCCGCGACGCCCGGGTTCACCGGCCCCGGTACCCCGGTCGTGCAGGAGGCGCTGCGGCTGCGGCTGAACTGGCACTCGGGCGGCCCGGAGGGAGCGGCCCAGATCCAGGCCGTGATCAACGCTTGCCTGGCGGTCGCGACCGGCCTGGCCCGCCACGTGCTGGTCTACCGGACGGTCACCGAGTCGAGCAGCCAGGTGGGAGGACGCGGCGGCGCCAGCCCGCTGCGGGAGGTCGGCCCGCCCCTGGAGTGGCTGATGCCCGCCGGCGCGCTGTCCGCCGTCCAGTGGCTGGCGCTGGTGGCCACCCGCCACGCCCACGAGTTCGGGACCACCCGCGAGCAGCTCGCCCAGATCCCGCTGACCTGCCGCCGCAACGCCACGGACAACCCGAAGGCCGTCTACACCACGCCGTTGACCATGGCGGACTACCTCGCAGCGCGGATGATCTCGACCCCGCTGTGCCTCTACGACTGCGACGTCCCCGTCGACGGTTCCACCGCCTTCGTGGTGTCGCACGTCGACACCGCCGCCGACGCACCGCACCCACCCGTGCACGTCAACGCGGTCGGGACCGCACTGCGGCACCGCAACTCCTGGACCCAATGGCCAGGACCGACCCAACTGGCCTGCCACGACGCCGCCGACCACATGTGGGAACGCACCGACCTCAAACCGACCGACGTCGACACCGCGCAGCTCTACGACGGCTTCTCCATCCTCACCCTGCTCTGGCTCGAAGCCCTCGGCTTCTGCGGACCGGGCGAGTCCGGCCCGTACGTCGCCGACGGCCACCGGATCGCGCGCGACGGCGAACTGCCGCTGAACACCCACGGCGGGCAGCTCTCCGCCGGCCGGCTCCACGGCTTCAGCCTCCTGCACGAAGCCTGCCTCCAACTCCGCGGCGATGCCGGACCCCGCCAACTGCCCCGACCCCCCCACGTCGCAGTCGTCGGCAACGGCGGCGGCCCCATCGGCGGATGCATACTCCTGACCGCCGGCCCTCCGTGATCTCTGTCGATGATTCTCCAGACCTCAACCGATATACCTGAAGAGGGGCTTATGAAAGTCTACGTCGACCCGGCCCGATGCCGGGGGCATGCTCGATGCATTTCCTCGGCTCCGGCCGAGTTCGATTTCCTCGATCTGGAGGACCTGGCCGTCGTGCGGCCCGGCGCCGCACAGTCAGGTTCGCCCGCGGCTTTCCGGGAGGCGGCCCGGCAATGCCCGGAACACGCGATCGTGATCGAGACGGACGAGGAGTAGCACCGTGACCATCGCACCTGACGCCAGCACCGACCGGCAGTGGCCCGAGGTGGACATCGACCACCACTCGGCTTATTTCCGGGAACACAACTACGAGATCTACCAGGATCTGCTCGCCCGGTGCCCGGTCGCGCACTCGAACACCTGGGGCGGGTTCTGGTTCATCTCGGACTACCAGGCGGTGTTCGACGCCGTCCAGGACACGGATCTGTTCAGCTCGACGCCGGAGAAGGGTGTGCCGACGGCGGGGAACCCGGACCCGATGATTCCCATCGACATCGACCCACCCCAGTTGGAGCAGTACCGCAGAATACTGCTGCCGCGGTTCTCTCCCGGCGCGGCGAAGAACGCCGAGCCCCTGATCAGGACGATGAGCACCGAGCTGATCGATACTTTCATCGAGGCCGGCGAGGCCGACATCGTCGGGCAGCTCACCACGCCGCTACCCGCCCGGCTGATCCTGAAGCTGCTCGGCATGGACGAAAGCCGGTGGCCCGAATGGGTCGACTGGACCCACTCGGTCGTCCACGACCGGAGCTCCGAGCCCGCGAAGGCCATGGCGGCGGTCACCAGCATCTACGGCGGTCTCGTCGCCGAGATCGTCCGCCGCCGGACCGACGGCCTGGGCGACGACCTGTTCAGCGACATCATGCGGGGCACCGTGGACGGCGAGCCGCTGCCCGACGGCGACGTCATCGGATGCGCCCTGCTCATGCTGCTCGGCGGGATGGACACCACCAGCGGCCTCACCGGCAACGTCCTCGTCCGGCTCGACGAGGACAGAGCGCTACGCCAAAGGCTGGCCGACAGCCCGGAGCTCCTCGTCGGCGCTACCGAGGAGTTCCTGCGGCACGACACCCCGACCCAGGGGCTGGCCCGGATCGTGACCCGGGACGCCACATTCCACGGGCGGGAGCTGCACGCTGGCGACCGCGTCCTGCTCATGTACGCGGCGGCCAACCGCGACCCGGCCGTCTTCGACCACCCGGACGACATCGACCTCGACCGGAGCGAGACCCGCCACCTCGCGTTCGGCGCGGGGAAGCACCGTTGCCTCGGCTCGAACTACGCCCGCGTCATGTTCCGGGTCATGATGGACGAGATCCTCCGGCGCCTCCCGGACTACCGCATCTCCGGGGAAGTCGTGCGGTTCGCTGACGCCGGCGACGTCTACGCCGTGCGCACCCTCCCGATCGCGTTCACCCCCGGGCCGCGGGTGGGAGTCGCCGGGTGACCGCCGGCCCGCGGGTCGGTTTCGTCGGCGCCGGCCAGATGGGTGGGCCGATGGTCGAACGGCTCCTGGCCGCCGGCCTCAATGTCCACCTGTACGCCCGCCGGGCGGCGGTGGCGGCACGCTTCGCGGATCTCGGCGCGGCCGTCCACGACTCGCTGCCCGACCTCGCCCGCAGCGCCGAGATCGTCATCGTCTGTGCCTTCTCCGACGGGCAACTGTGGGAGATCGCGGCCGGCGACGGCGGGCTGCTGGCGGCCATGCCCCCCGCGACGATCCTGGTGAACCACACGACCGGCCAGGTGGCGACCCTGGAAAACCTCGCCGCCCGCGCCCGGGCCCACGACGTCGAGGTCGTCGACGCGCCCGTCAGCGGCACCGCTGGGGACATCCTCGCCGGCCGGCTCACCGTCCTCGTCGGCGGAACCGCGGCGGCGATCGAGACCTGCTCGCCGGCGGTGCGCGCCTACGCGGGAACGATCGTGCCCACCGGTCCGGTGGGCACGGCGACCAAAATCAAACTGATCAACAACGCGCTGTTCGCCGCGAACCTCCAACTCACGGTCGACGCGATGCGGGTGGCCGAGGAGATGGGGGTCGACCCCGCACTGGTCGCCGGGGCCGTAGTGCACTGCAGCGGCAACAGCTACGCCATGGGCAAGGTGGACGCGATGGGCTGGCAGCCGGTCGTCGAGCAGGCCATGCCCTACCTCGTCAAGGACGTCGGCGCGGTCGAGCAGGCCGCACAGGATCTCGGAGTCGATCTCGGGGTCCTCGGCGCGGTCGCCCGCGGCGGAAGCTTCGCAGCCCACGGGGAACCACACGACACGGCGTCCTAGCCGGCACCACGGGGATGCGGGGTACGGGGTCGCTGCGAGATCCGCCCTACCCCAGATTTGAGCAGAGCTCAAAATTTGGGGACAGTGCCCGGCACTGCCGTCTCGTTTGCCGCGGGGCAAGCCCTGTGGCATTGCCCCGCGAGCCGTGGCGCCTTCGGCGGCCGTAGCCTGGTCACGCTGGCCGCTGACCCGCCACCGACGAGATCGCGGCTTGACACCCACACCTCTGGGGTGTTCTGGCCCGCGGCCCTTGGTTGCCGCCACGGTAAGTCGGGCCGTCACCGAGCCGTCGGCCTCGGCCTTGCGGCGACCCGTGCTCCTGACCGAAATACGGACGTCGTCGCTTCGGTGCGAAGTTCGGTCGGGTGGGCTCGGTAACCGGCGACGGCCGGTTCATCAGGAGATGTTCGCCCGCTGGTGACCCCGCCTCCGGCGGAGGCCGCGCTAACTATCTTTCCCGCCCTTGGGACACTGCTGCGGCGAGCGTCGCCGTCAGCGAGCCGCTGGCTTCCGCTTTGCGGCGGCCCATGCTCTTGACCGAGATGTCGACGTCGGTTGCTTCGGCGCGGAGTGCCGCGACCGTGGCGCGGTCGGCCGACCGGGTCGCGAACGGGTCCCAGGAGAAGGCCCGCATCGCGTTGCGGTGGGTAATTTTGTTGATCTCGTCGTCGGGGACGCCGCCGAGGGTCTTCCACAGCGCTTCCGGGCCGTGCGGCCACGTGGAGTCGGAGTGCGGGTAGTCCATCTCCCACATCATCTTGTCGATCCCGACGTCGTCGCGGAGCTTGACGCCGACCGGGTCGTCGATGAAACAGCTCCAGATGTGGTCGTGGAAGACCTGGCTCGGTAGCCGGCCGCCGAGGTCGGTGAACGTCCAGGCGCGGTGGTGCTGGTAGACGTAGTCGGCCCGTTCCAGGATGTAGGGCATCCACCCGGTCCCACCCTCGGACAGCGCCATCTGCAGGGTCGGAATCCGCGTGAATATCCCCGAGAAGACGAGGTCGGTGACCGCCAGCATGCTGTTGACCGGGGTCAGGGAGATCATCACTTCGGGCGGCGCCTCGACCGACGTCGTGAGCATGCTCGACGATGAGCCGATGTGCATGCAGACGACGACGCCCGCCTCGGCGCACGCCTGGAAGAACGGGTCCCAGTGCGGGGTGTGGAAGCTCGGCAGCCCGAGCTTGGCGGGGTTCTCGGAGAACGTGACGGCGTGGCAGCCCTTGGCCGCGACCCGGCGCACCTCGTCGGCCGCGAGCTGCGGGTCCCACAGCACGGGCAGGGACAGCGCGATGAACCGGTCGGGGTAGGCGCCGGCCCACGACTCGATATGCCAGTCGTTGTAGGCGCGGACGCACGCCAACGCGAGATCGGAGTCCTTCGCTCGCATGAACAGCTGCCCGCAGAACTGCGGGAAGGTCGGGAAGTTCAGGCCGCCGAGCACCCCGCCTGCGCTCATGTCCCGGACCCGCTCGCGCACGTCGTAACAGCCGGGCCGCATCTGCGCGTATTGGGTCGGGTCGAGCCCGTACTCGTCCGGTGGGCACCCCGCGACCGCGTTGAGCCCGACGTTCGGCGTCACGATGTCCTCGAACGCCCACAGGTCACCGCCGTCCGGGCCCTTGACGATGTGGGGTGCCCGATCCTGGTAGCGCTGCGGCAGACGGCCGTCGAACATGTCCGGCGGCTCGATCACGTGATCATCCACGCTGATTAGGATCAGATCTTCGATGTCCACGGCAAGATCCTCCGAACGTCATACCGTTGTGCTATCGGTAAGTGAAACCATACGACCGCCTCCTGGTGCTGGTCCGGGTCGTCTGGCCTGCACGAACGCGGTCGCGAGGCGATCCGGTTCCGGTCAGCGAAGCGCGAGCGGGTGCTCGTCGGCGCCATTTTCGGCGGGCTGCGTCGCGGACGGCTCAGCAGCTGCCAGGGCCGCGAGCAGCTCGTCGACGGTCGTGATCGTGGCAATGAACGCCAGGGTATGGCGGAGCATCGACGCCGTGTGCTCGGCCGGCGTTCCGTAGATCGCGTCCCGGGCGATGACGACGTCGAACCCCTCGTCAGCGGCCTCGGTCGCGACGACCGGTATGGCAATGTTGGCCGATCCGCCGGCCACCACGGCCGTGGTGATCCCAATATTGCGCAGGACGTGGAAGGTCTCGGTCGCGTGCGTCGGGGACAGACCCGAGTGCCGCGGGAACACCAGATCGTCGGGGAGGGTGCCGATCTCGTCGACGACCTGCGTCGCGGGGTGGTCTGCGGTCCAGTCGGACATCTGTCGGAGGACGTGCCCGAACAGCGGCGGCTTGCGGTTGGAGGAGCGGTTGCCGGCGGCGGGCACGTACAACAGGTGCACGACCAGCGCACCCGCCGCGCGAGCCCCGTCGGCGAGCCGGGCCAGCGCCGGTAAGACGGGACAGGCCGCCTCGGTGAGCGCGGGCAGCACCCCGCCGGCGCCGATCACGCCGCGCTGACATTCGACGAACAGGACGGCTGTCCGCGTGGGACTAGCCAGCGAGTACACGTCCGTTGCCAATGGACACCTCCACGTCGCCCTAGCCTGGAGTACCTTCCGGTAAGACTAACTATATAACTCGAGAAGGTCTATGGCTACGGGTCGCTCGGCGGTGTCGGCGACGCGGATGTTGCGAGCCGTCGACAGTGAGGTCTGGCTCCGTTACGAACCGTGGGCCCTCAACGCCGCCAGGCGATCGAGCTGGTCGCGGGCGATCGGATCCACCACCGGCGCTGTTGAGCCTCGCTGGACATACCGCATGGCTTGCGGTATGAATTTCGACACGTCGCGCACCGCCACCCGCACCACGGAAGGAAGTCGGCATGCAATTGCTCCAGCGAATCACCGTCGCCGATCCGGACGGCAGCGGCTGGCCCGAGGGAGTCGCGGCTGCCTGCCACGGTGGCCACCGGATGTCGGCGAAGGAGGACTGGCGTCGACATGAGGTCGACGTCCTGGTCGCCAGGAACCGGCCGATGCTCGACGTCCGCCGCGGCTGGGACGTCGACGCCCGCCTGCGTGACATAGCCGTCCTCGAAGCTGCCGGAGTGAGCCGGATCGTTGTCACCACGTGCGGCGACGACCCGGTGGCCGCGGACGAGACGGTCCGGCGCCACGGCGAGGACGTCGTCAGCGTGGTGCACGCGGAGGACGGGCGCGACGCGTGAGGTTCAACTACCAGTTTCCGACGGCGGCGGTGGCGGACTACGACGCGTGGGTCGACGGCCACCAGCTCGCCGAGGTCGCGGCCGCGGCAGAGGACGCAGGCTTCGACTCCTTCTCGACGACGGATCACCCCTTCCCGCCGCAGGCCTGGCTGGAGCGCGGGGGCCATCGCGCCTTCGACCCGTTCGTGGCTCTGTCGTTCGTGGCGGCGGCGACGACGCGGCTCAAGGTGCTGACCTTTGTACTGGTCGTCGGATATCGCAACCCGTACCTCGCCGCCAAGTCCGTCGCGAGCCTGGACCTGCTGTCCGGCGGTCGGCTGATCGTCGGCGCCGCGGCGGGGTACAACGAGGCGGAGTTCGCGGCGCTCGGCGCCGACTTCGCCCACCGCGGGGAGATGTTCGACGCGGCGGTGCACGCCATGCGGGCCGCGTGGTCCGGCGAGGTGGTGCAGCACGATGGTCCCAGGTTTCCCGCCCATGGTCACGTCATGCTGCCCCGGCCTGCGCAGCGTCCGTGTCCTCCGTTGTGGATCGGTGGCAACAGTCGCCGGGCGATCTGTCGCGCCGCCGAGCTGGGCGACGGTTGGCTGCCGTTCGAGCAGGGGCAGCGCCAGGCGCGCATCACTGGCAGCAGTCCGCTGGAGGCTGTGGACGATCTCACTGAGAAGATCGCCGAGCTGGCCGAGCTACGGCGGCAGTACGGCCGTAGCGGGCCGTTCGACGTCTGCTTCACGCCCCAGGGCGCGGCCCCACCGAGGGGCACCGCCCCACCGGATGGCAGGGTTCCACCGGGCAGCAGGGATCTCGAGACCTACGTCGAGCGGTTCGCGGACTCCGTTCCCCGCTACGCCGAGGCGGGCGTGAGCTGGCTGACGGTGGAGTCACGGGCCCGCAGCTACGGCGACTGCCTCGCCGAGATCAAGGCGTTTGCCCGGGTCCTGAGCACGGCCGGCGGGCCTGCCGGGCAGGACGAGGGTCCGCGGGTCACGGCGAGCCGACCGAACCGGTCCGCCGGCCGGACCACCACGACAGTCGCCGAGCGATCGACAGGGGAGGTTGCACGATGAGCGACGTGATGGCGGGTGTCCGCGTGGTCGAGGTGGCCGCGTGGACGTTCGTCCCCGCGGCCGGCGCGGTCCTGGCGGACTGGGGCGCCGACGTCATCAAGATCGAGCATCCGGAGACCGGCGACCCGCAACGCGGCCTCGTCGTCGGCAACGTCGGAGCCAAGGACAGCCGCGGCATCAACTTCCTCGTCGAGCAGCCAAACCGCGGCAAGCGCAGCCTCGCCCTCGACATCGCCTCCGAGCAGGGCCGCGAGCTGCTCCTCAAGCTGATCGGCACGGCCGACGTCTTCCTGACCAACCTCCTCGCCGACAGCCTGGCGCGGCTCCGGCTCACCGTCGAGGACGTCCGCGCTGCCAACCCGAACATCATCTACGCCCGCGGCACCGGCCAGGGTATCCGGGGCCCGGACGCCCAGCGCGGCGGCTTCGACAGCGCCTCCTACTGGTCCCGCGGCGGCATCGCGGCCGCCCTCACCGAACCGGCCGCCCCGTGGCCGCCGCTGCAACGCCCCGCCTTCGGCGACATCATGGGCGGCCTCACGATCGCCGCCGGCATCGCCGCCGCGCTGTTCAAGCGGGAACGCACCGGCGAACCCGCCGTCACCGACGTCTCGCTGCTGAGCACCGCGACCTGGAACCTCGCGCCGGACGTCGTCGCCGCCGGCCTGCTCGGCTCCGCCGGCATCCCCCGCTTCGACGTCGACGACATGCCCAACCCGCTCACCAACTACTACCGCACATCTGATGGCCGGTACCTCAACCTGGTGATGCTGCAGAGCGACCGGTTCTGGCCCGAGTTCGCCACCCTCGTCGGACGCCCCGACCTGATCGACGATCCGCGTTTCAAGACCGCGGCCGACCGCTTCACCCACCGCCGCGCCTGCATCACCGAGATCCGCTCGATCTTCTCCGCCCGTCCCCTCGCCGAGTGGCGCGAGACACTGTCCGGGCTCGAGGGGGTGTGGGCCGCCGTCCAGACCGCCGGCGAACTCCACCAGGACCCCCAGGTCGTCGAGAACGGCTACCTACGCCCGGTGGAAGCCGACGACGGCTCGACGTTCTCCCTCGTCGCCAGCCCCATCCAGTTCGACGAGACCCCACCCGACCTGCGACGCGCACCCGAACACGGCCAGCACACCGAAGAGATCTGCCTCGAGCTCGGCCTCGGCTGGGAGGAGATCATCGCCCTCAAAGAAGCCGGAGCCCTGCTGTAAGGCGGCTCTGCGGCCCCCCACTCGCTTTGACATCGACCAGCAGCGTGGCGTGTGTCGCCACCGGCCACCCCATGCCCGGCGGACGGAGCCATTCAGGTGCCAGCAGTCGTAGTAAGCATGCCGACGACCATCCCCCTGCCGGCCGGGCGGTGGACGAGTTGGGTGTGGCCGGAACCCCGTATCCCCGGATCGCCGGCGGGCGTCCGATGACGGTCGACGTCCGCCGCCACGGTGCCGTCACGGTTCTCACGATCAACCGGCCGGAGCGCCGCAACGCGCTCGACGGGGAGAGCATCGCGGCTCTCGGTGAGGCATTCACCGCAGCTGAGCGCGATGCCGAGATCGGCGCCCTGGTCCTGACCGGCGCCGGCGACAGAGCGTTCTGCTCCGGAATGGACCTGCGGGACTTCGCCAGCGGGGCGTTCGCCGTCGACGACCGCCGGCCCGGCCTGGAGGTGATCCAGCACCGCGTCTACCCCAAGCCCGTCGTCGCGGCGGTCAACGGAGCTGCCGTGGCGGGGGGTTTCGAGCTGGTGCTCGCCTGCGATCTCGTGGTGGCGGCGAAGCATGCCACCTTTGGTATGCCCGAGGTTCGCCGTGGACTGCTGGCGGCGGGAGGCGGCACCCGGCTACCGAGGCGGGTGCCGTTGCAACTGGCGCTGGAGATGGGCCTGACCGGCGAAAGCATCGACGCGCACCGGGCGCTCGCCGCGGGGCTGGTCAACCGGGTCGTCCCCGCCGCCGACGTGATGGACGAAGCGATCAGGCTCGCCGGTGCTGTCGCCCGGAACGCGCCGCTGGCCGTGGCCGCGACCAAGACGCTGATGCTCGCCGAGGTGGAAGGCGTCAGCCGGGCCGAGATCGAGGCGACGGCGCGAAAACTCCTCGACAGCGAGGACGCCCGAGAAGGCGCGTTGGCCTTCGCCGAGCGGCGGGAGCCCCGGTGGGTCGGGCGCTGACCGCCCCATCCAGCATTTCAGCGGATCGAACTACTACGTCGTCCTCGCCCGCTGGAAGCTCGCTCGTCCTGGAAGCCAGCGTGGCCCGGCAGGCCGCCGGTGTGGCGGTCGACCCCGCTACGTTCGCAGCGAACCTCAAAGGCCCGTTCCGGCTCGCCGCGTTCCTCGGCGAGCGGATGGTCACCGACGGCGGAGGATCCATCATCAACGTCAGCTCCACCGGCTCGATCCGGCCGACCGCGACCATCGCCCCCACTATGCGGGCCGCCGTTTGCCGGCGCCTCGGCCCGCCCGAGACGGTCGGCGTGGAAGACGTCGCGGTACCGCCACCCGGACCGGGCGAGGTTCTCGTGCGGGTGCACGCCGCCGCCGTCAACCTGCCCGACGTGCTGGTCATCGCGGGACGCTACCAGGTGGCGGTCCCGGTCCCGTTCAGCCCGGGCAGCGAGTTCGCCGGGGTCGTCGCGGCGCTCGGTCCGGGCGTCACCCGGACGGCGGCGGGTGACCGGGTCTGCGGGCTGGCGATGAGCGGCGCTTTCGCCGAGTACATCGCCGTGCCGGAGGCTGCCCTGACGCCTGTCCCGCCCGCCGTCGACCTCACGACGGCCGCCGCCACCTGGGTCTGCCACCTCACTGCCTACCACGCGCTCCGCTCCGTCGCCCAGGTCGAAAGCGGCGACTGGCTCGTCGTCCTCGGGGCCGCCGGCGGGGTGGGGCTCGCGGCGGTGCAGCTCGGTCGGCACCTCGGCGCGCGGGTCGTGGCGGCCGCGTCCGGTCCGGCCAAGCTGGCGGTGTGCCGGGAGCAGGGCGCCGAACAGTTGATCGACTACGAGCGGGAGCCGCTTCGGGACGCGATCCGGGCCGCCACAAGTGGTGGGGCCGACGTCGTGATCGACCCGGTTGGCGGGAAATGGTCGGAGGCTGCGCTGCGGGCCACCAGGTGGGGTGGCCGCTTCGTGACGGTCGGCTACGCCAGCGGCGAGATCCCGGCGATCCCGCTCAACCTCGTCCTCCTGAAGGGTGTCGTCGTCAAGGGTTTCGAGATCCGGACCTTCGCCGAGCATGCGCCGGCCGACGCCCGCCGCGACCGCGCGGAACTGGCGGAACTGCTCGCGGGCGGCCGCGTCCGGCCGCACATCGGGGCCCGCTACCCGCTGGAGGACGTCAGCGGTGCGCTCCGCCACGTCGCCGACCGCCGCGCCATCGGCAAGATCGTGGTGGAAATGGCAGTCGAGATGCCGGCGGAGTCGCCTCCGTGAGTGATGGCAGCCCGGTAAGCGACGGCCCCGCCGAGCCGGGTCGATGACCGCCCGGCCGGGCCTGCGCCCTCGCTGGCGCAGGCCTCTCCGGGGCGTGCCGCCATGGTGGGCGTACGCGGCAGACAAGCCCCGCGTCCGTCGGCACTGTTCGTGTGTCCTGGCGGAGTTCGGCGCCGATGGGCTGGGTGGGCTAGTCGCGTCGACCGGCTAGTACCGGACGTTGTCGAGCCAGCTGAGGAGGAGTTGGTTGAACTCGACGGACCTACTCCTCATGAGGAATACGAGGCAAGACCCCCGCTGGGAGGATCAAGAGGTGGTCGGATGGGCGCCCACAGCAGCCGCATCGCCGCCAGTCGACATCCGCGCTGCGCCAAGGCAAGCGCCGTCACCATCTGTCATGATGCTCGCCCGGGATGGGCCCGCTTGACGGCGCGACGCATCGAAATTCATATTGTAAGTCAGGTGGTATATCCAGCGAGGTTCGTCATCGGGTGACGTCGGGTCGTTCCACGAACTCGACGGTGACGCCGTCGGGGTCGGTGAAGAAGGACACCCACAGGCCGCCGAGTGGGGTCCCGGGCAGTGCCATGTAGGCGGGCTCCCCGGGCAGGACGCGGCCGTCGGCGCGGGCGGCGGCGACGGCCGCGCGCAGGTCGTCCACGGCGAGCGCCATGCGGTACAGCCCGCGGTGATGTGCTTGGTCGTGGGCGCGGCGGTTGGCGGCGTCCGGCGATCCGGCCTCGGGTGACGTGGTGAGGTGTAGTGCGAAGGCCGGATCGGCCGGCAGCGCGACAGGTTGGATCGCGACGTCGGCCGTCGCGTCGCTCCATCGCACCGTGAGTGGGCTTCGGGTCGGCTGCCAGCCGACCGCCTCGTACCACCCCGTTGTTGCGGCCAGGTCGGCGCAGTTCATCCGCACGTAGCGAAAGGTCGGGGCCGGCACCGACGGATCCTCGACCAGCTCGATCCGCACGCCGTCGGCGTCGAGGAACTCGGCTCCGACCATGACACGGCCGTCGGCGAGTGCGCTGCGTGACGTTTCCCGGGCGCCGGTGTCAAGGAGCCGCTTCGAGGTGTCCGCGAGCGACGGCACCGCGAAGCCGATGGCCTGCATCCCAGCGGCGGCGAGGTCGTCGTATGCCGTCCCTTCGGTCGCTGGCGACTTCCATTCGACCAGCTCCACCGCCGGGCAGCGTCGACCGCCGCGGTGGTCGTAGAGGAACCAGACGTCGCTGTCGGTCGGCCCGGGCAGGCCCATGGCCGCGCCGTCGGCTCCCCGCGACGAGGTTCGCATCCGTACCGCCAGGCCGAGGCCCTGCTCGTAGACCGGGGCCGCGGCCACCATCGATCTTACGTTGAGGTTGCAGTGGAGCATCCGGGTCGCCTGCGCCGCTGATCGACCTGAAGTCACGGAACCTCCCAAGTCATATAGATAACTTTACCGGAAGGTACTCTGTTGGGTGGCGGCGCGTGGGTCGGTACGACGGTGGACGTGCAATCGGTGGCGGGGGCTGGCGCAGCCGGGCTGCTCGGGCGCGCGCCACGTCAGTGGGCGAGTCGAGCAGTCGTCCACCCGGCAGACACGTCCCAGTCATGCCCGGCGCTGGGGCGAGACCGCCGATCGCTGCCCCCGGGGTTCGGCGAGCACGGTCGCCAAGTCCGCGTCCCCCCGCGGGATCATTGCGGGCTTGCCCGCCAGCTCGAGTAACTCCGTCGCGTCGGCTCCTCCGGATGCGGTCGCCGGAGCGGCGGCTCAGCCCGTCGGGCCGTTGGGGAACTTGAGCAGCGAACCGGCGTCCACCCGAAGCTGCTGACCCGTCACGTAACGCGACTCGTCCGAGGCGAAGAAGAGCACGGCGTTGGAGACGTCGACGGGTTCGACGTACGGGATCGGCACGGCTTGGAAGTGAGTGAAGGCGGGCTCGACGTCCTCACGGGTCGGGTTGGTGAGGTCGGGCCGGAACACGCTGTACAAGCCGTCATTGTGCAGCAGATGGGTGTTGACGTTGGTCGGGTGGATGCAGTTGACGCGCCGGAAGGCGGGAGCGAGCTGCAGCGCGAGCTGCTCGGTGTACTTGGGCAGTACTCGCTTGGCCCAGCCGTAGCCCGCGCTTCCCGGACCCATGGCTGGATTGTCGGTGGTGTTCGGCATCATTCCCGCCGTCGAGCCCGTCACCACGATCGATCCGTACGGCGGCAAATGTGGCAGGCAGACGGTCACCGCGTTCATCACACCGATTAGGTCCACGTCAACGGCGTCGATGAAGTCCATCGCGTGCGGGTCGCCCATCGCTATTGGCAGGATGCCGGCGTTGGCGACCACGACGTCGACACGGCCGAATTCGGCGATCCCGGCTTAAACTGCGGAGCGCAGCTGCGCGCGGTCCCGCACATCCGCCTTCCGCGTGACAACCCGCCTGTCGGGCTTCTCGACCAGGGCGGCGGTCTCGGCGAGCTCGGCCTCCGTCGCCAGCGGGTAGGGGTTCGATTCGATCTGTTCGCAGATGTCGATCGCGATGATGTCGGCGCCCTCCTCGGCCAGCCGGACAGTGTGGCTACGCCCCTGCCCGCGCGCTGCTCCCGTGATGAACGCGACCTTGCCCTCGACCCGTCCTGTCATTGGTCGTCCTCCTCATGTATCGGTTTGGTGCGTCGGCCTGGCCGCTGGAATACCTGATCGGCTGGCCGGGCGGTTGACTCTGAGATGAAGAACGCGGCGTGCTCGGTCACCATCGCTGAGTCGCAGCGCAGCGCGACCATCAGGCGATCCGTTCGCCGCCACTCCGCGCGGTGCGTCTCCGCGGACGCGCCACAACGCCGCGCCCGGCACCGAGGTCCTGTTCGGACCGGGCCGCGACGCCTCACCTGGGGCTTCAGCTTGCTGATCGGCGGGGTCCTGCACACGCCGGAGGACACCGCCACGAGACCGGGTTTGGCACGGTACAGGTGCCCGCTTGTCGATGCGTGTTGCGTGGGTCGCACTATGCATAGCATAGTCAATCAATCCGCACTGCATACTGTCGCAGAACCCGGCCGGGTAGCTCAGCCCAGCTCGCCGGCTGCGACTCGAGGCAGCAGGAGAGGGCTGACCTGGCGGCATTGAGTGAGTTACTCAGGCTGGCGGATGACGTCGACCCGCTGATGGCGGCGCGCGATCCGGACAGCTTGGAGTCGCTGCGTATCGAAGTGGCCAACGAGCGGCTCGCGCCGCAGGGCGGCGTCCTTCCCGTGCTCGACCGGCGCTGCGCCGATACGGGCATCGACTTCGTCGAGGCCGACACCACCCAGACCGGCCGGTTCTGCGAAGCGATGGTTTCGGAGCTGGCGGTCGAACGCCGAACCGCATCCCGCGGCGGGCGCACCGGTGCCACTGGACGTCCGGGAGGAACTCGAGGTGCTCCAGGAGATGCCGTCCTTGTACCGGCTGTGGGGTAATTGCGACGGTACCGGGTGTCTTCCCCGCCGACCGTAAGTCGGAGGGACGCGACGCCCTGGCCTCGGCTGGCGTGCAGCGGATCGTTCCGCTCGGCGACGCCGGCCGGCTGGCGGCGGGTTTCCCACACGACGATTTCATCCCCTTGCACCGGTTCGTCCGCTGGGTGAACGACGAGGAGCGACGCGGCGGGACTCGAACCATTATCCCACCACTGTTGGTCCGCCTGACTGCTGAACTTATTCTCCCAGGTCGAGCGGGAGCCCTCGTGGTAAAGCGGTTTGGCGGCCACGGCAAAGATGCATCTAATAATCTTGTCGAGGGTGCTGCTCGGCGCCCGATCCAGTGCTACTATGCGCTGCATAGTGCGGTACCTCGTGCGCGGCCGGTGTGTGGCGTGCGAACTCCGTGGCATGGAGCCTGGTAGGTGCTGGGGAGTCTGTCCGAGTGA
>NZ_CAUVXP010000054.1:0-32774 GCF_963555955.1 Protofrankia sp. Cas3 | reverse complement strand
ACGCCGGGCAGAAGGCCCGGATGACCAGTACGATCTGGATCCTCGCCGTCATCGGGCTCGCACTCATCTGCGGCTTCCTCAGCTGGGAACGGCGGGCGGCCGAACCGGTGCTGCCGCTGCGCCTGTTTCGCAACTCGGTCTTCCGCGTGACCAGCATGCTGTCACTCGTCACCGGCGTGATCATGTTCGGCTCGATCATCTTCCTGCCGCAGTATCTGCAGCTCGTGCGCGGCATCAGCCCCACCATCTCGGGCCTGCGGCTGCTGCCACTGCTCACCGGTATGATCGTTACCTCAATCGGTTCCGGGCGCCTGGTGACGAAGCTGGGCCGATACAAAATCTTCATTGTCGTCGGCACCGGGATCCTGACGGCGGGCATGGCCCTGCTCGCCCTCATCCGCGTCGACACCAACAGCTGGGTCCTCTCCGCCATGCTGTTCGTCGTCGGCTTCGGCCTGGGCTTGTTCATCCAGAACACCATCCTGGCCACGCAGAACGGTGTCGGCATCGCTGATCTCGGCACGGCCACCTCGGCCGTCATGTTCCTGCGGACCCTCGGCGGCGCGATCGGCGCCTCCATCCTGGGCGCGATCATCATCGCCTACCAGCGCTCGCATCTGGCCGGCGACATCGAACGCTACGGCGCCCATGAGGGACCGCGTCAGACGTTCACCCACGGAATGGACCGCGCCTACCTGTGGGCGGT
This sequence comes from Protofrankia sp. Cas3, assembly GCF_963555955.1. Taxonomy (NCBI): domain Bacteria; kingdom Bacillati; phylum Actinomycetota; class Actinomycetes; order Frankiales; family Frankiaceae; genus Protofrankia; species Protofrankia sp. Cas3. The sequence continues at coordinate 32,068 of NZ_CAUVXP010000054.1, read as the reverse complement.
CCCGATCGGACTCGTCGCCTTCGCGCTTTCGTTCTTTCTTCGGGAAGTGAGGCTGCGCACCACCGCTGCCACCAGCGCTCGCACCGCCACCGCCGAATCCCCGGGATAGCCCAATCCCCTATAGCCGGGCGCTCTCAGGCAGCGTTGGCGCGCAGCGCAGCCAGGGCGGTGTCCGCGTGCCGGCTCATGGACAGCTCGGAGTCGATGCGCGCAAGCACCGTGCCGTCCGTGCGCAGGACGAACGTGGCGCGCTTGTTCGGGCCTACCTTGCGCCGGACCCCGAACGCCTGCGCGATCGTGCGGTCGGTGTCTGCGACCAATGGGAAGCCGAGCGAATGCTTCGCGCTGAACGCGGCCTGCTTGGCGACGTCGTCGGCGCTGATCCCGACGATGCCGGCACCCAACGCAGCGAACTCACCGGCCAGGTCGCGGAAATGACAGCTTTCCCTGGTACAGCCGTACGTCATCGCCGCCGGGTAGAAGAAGACCACCAGCGGACCCTTGGCCAGCAGGCCGGCCAGGTGCAGCACCGCGCCCGTCTCATCGACACCCGACAGATCCCCAACCCGATCCCCGACATCCATGTGGCAATCCTCACTTATCATGGGATGAGACGTATGACACGGTACCGGACCCGAGATCGGGATGCGCCTGCCGTACGGATCTCAAGATCCAATCGGCGACAGAAGGCCGTCAACACTGTTGACTAAAAACACCCGGAAACAGGGCGTGGATCAAGGAGTGGAATTTCGATCGCGCCAGTCATCAAGGGGCACTGTCGTGGGATGCGAGCCCGCGCCGGATCGCAGGTAGCGATACCAGGCAAGCGCTGCCGGACGAACACGCGGATCGTCGGCGAGGCTGGCCCGCATGAGATTCACGCCGGTGCGGTCCAGCACACCGTCGACGGCGTCGGCGGCGACGTCGGAAGTGACCACTCGGCCGGGGACGAGGATGCGGGCGATGAACAAACCGAGCTTGAACAAATCGGAACTGATGGACTGCGGCTCGTACAGTGCCGGCGGGAAGAAGTCCGGCGTGTGCCCCTGATCGACAACGGGGGCATTACCGACCTTGCGCACTGCGTCACAGTCCACCAGAAGCACGTCCGGTGTCGGTCGCAGCCGGTAGAGGAGGTTGCGGGCGGAGATGTCACCGAAGACGATGCCCTGCTTATGCAGGTACGCCACGAGAAAGGCCAGCCGCAGGCACAGCCACCAGCGCTGCGCGCGGTTCGGGAACGCCAAGCCGCGCGTGCGTAGCTCGGCGGGGCCCGCGAACAGCGATCCCGCCTCGTTCGGTCGGCGCTGCGATGGTTCTCCCCTTGTGGCGAACACCTCGAAGAAGGCATCGGGTATGAGCCGCATCACAACCCCGGCCACCCTCGCTCGGGCGGGAGCATCGGCGTTGTCGACGACGATCGCAAGCGGCCAGGTCAGGTGGGCGTCAAACCACAGTCGCTGCTCTGCCGGCACGGCCAGCCGCAATGCGATGATGTTGGCTAGGCCCTGCGGCGGTATCCGCCCGACGACGGAGTGATATTCCTTGTAGACGAGCGGCACCGCCACGCCGGGAAGGTCGAAGTCAGGCAGCCGGTAAATCCATGCCTGGCCGCCTCTGGCCAGCTGCTCGACTCGGCCGAGTCGTTCCCGCGCGACGGCGGCATCCTGCCATCTCATGACACCCGCTCAGAATCCGCTGTCCGGATCGATCCACGTCTCGGGCGGATCGACGATGACGGTGTCGAGTGCGTGCACGTTCGTCTCATCTATCACAACCATCTCCTGGTGGCCCGAGGCGACGACACTCCGTACGATGATCTCGGTAAGGTTCTTTATCGCACTTTCCGGGCTGGCCAGTCTGCTTTGTATGAACAATGGCACTGTCGGGGCCGGATGCGCCAGCGCTCGCATGATGTCGGGATTCGAGTCGGCGACGGCACAGGGAATGATGTTCGGCGTGCTCTGGCACTCCCTGAGCAGAGCGGCGAATGCCGCCTCCCACGCGCCGGGGGGGTCGTCGAAGGGTTCGCCGTCGCTGAGAAAAAACACGCCGGGTCGGCCCACGGCGAAACCGTCGGCCTCCAGTTGGCGGCAGTCGCGGTCGACGGTGGCCCGCAACAGATTGAAGGCGGGCGCATATCGGGTGCCGTCATCGCGGCACGCCAGGAGGGGCAGCGTCGCCGTATTGAGAAGATCACACAGCGGAAGCACCGTGCGGCTGGCGCCAGCAAAATCGATCACTCCGACCCGAACTCGCTCAGCGGCGACCGGATCGTGAGCAAGTGCCTCCCCGATCCGCCGCAGAATGAGGTTCGCCGTGTTCAGCCGTGGCCCGTCCATCGACTGCGAGACGTCTACCACGAGGTAGAAGGGAATCAGGGTGGTTCGGCCGTACACGGGCTACCTCCTTCTGCCGATCTCGTGTGACCGGTCAGGCCGACACCGTGCCATCACGTGGCGGGCTATCGGGTGGCGAGCTATCGGGTGGCGAGCAGAACGACTATGAATACAAGAACAATCAGAGCACCGACGACGAGAAGAACATCGGAAACCTTGGCGCCGGTGGTGCCGGCATCACCGGCGGTGGGGCTCGACAGCAGCGGAAACGGATCAAAACGCCCCGAGCCGGCCCGCCTGCACCAAGGGCACTCCGGCAGATGCCCGCTGTAGGTGTGGCCCGGCCGGTGCGCGCACGTGCGCACGTCGTCCCAGGCGAGGTCGAGCGCCTCGGCCCATTCCTGCGCGGCGGGACGCGTCGCGGCCGTGCCGTGCCCGGACCCGAACGTCTGGCGGGCCAGCTCGGCGACCGGTGGCGGCAGGACACCGGGCTCGATGGCCTCGGCCGGGACGTCGACCTCGCTGGGCGCCGTCAGGACGGTGATGCCGTACTGGATGTTTGTCTCCGGTGACGGGTCGACGTCCAGCGGCCGGACCGGAATGCCGTGAAACGGATGGTCACCGCACAGCAGCAGTTGACATATGAGCACGGCGAGGGCGAAGCGGTCCGTCTCGACGCTCTTGGGACCGGAAAGCTCCGGCAGCAACTCGGGCGCAGCGTATTCCGGGGTGACGGTGTGGCAGGCGAAAACCTCGCCGTCATAGGAGAACTGCAACGAATCACAGTCGAGAAAACTGATCAGCCCGTCGCTTCGAACATGGATGTTGGACGGCGCGAGATCACCCACCACGATTTCCTGGTCGTGCAGGATCGCGACCAGCTGGGCCAGATTACTGGCCACCCCCAGCAGGAATTTCCAGTCCTTGTTCGGAAATGCGCTCAGGCGGGTGCGGTGCTCAAGGAATGTACTCAGCGAATGATGATCGGAACGCCGCATGACATAACCGAGCACCGTCCCGGTGGAATCGCGGGCGACGTCCTGCGGCCACACCAGCCCCGGATGGCCGGAGGCGGGCTCGACGAACTGCGATGCGCGGTAGGCCCGCAGCATGTACTCAAGCCGGCGGCTACGCTCGGTGTCGGGCTCCCGATAAATTTTCGCGGCCTGCCGGGAATCGGCATCCACGGCGTAGACGATCGACTCGGTACCGCTGCCGAGAACGGTCGAGCAGGTCAGCCTGCGTCCGTTCACAAAAATCTCGATCACCGGCACAGGACGGCCACCACCAGTGTCGTGTCATCCTGGGTCACATCGGTGACCGCCTCCCGTAACAGCAGCTGGACGAGGCCGGAGGCATCGAAGTGATCGTCGTCAAGTAGGCTGAGCACGGTGTCGATCACAGGCTCCCTGGCCACCGCCAGCCGGCCGTCGGGGTCGCGCCGCAAGGCGACCGGGATCAGACCGTCGGTCGATACGAACACACCGGTGATCCACGGGTCGTAGACGGCATGCACCCGCACAGCCCGGCTCGTGTCCGAGGTGAGGAAGACCGTCTGACTGGAATGCTCGGCGTCGGCCGTCCCGGCGTCGAGCAGATGCAGATTGGCCTGTCCCCCGTCACCGGTGCGGATGACGATGAAGCCGTCCCCGATGCTCAGGTAGCCGATGATGGGATGAGCGAGCACGACGACCGTCAGCGTCGTCGCGAACTCGCCGACATGCGCCACGCCGGCGACCGCGGTGACGACCCGATGGAACTCGGTGACGATGTCCTCATGCACCGCCGCCAGCAGCTGGCGCAGGTCGGGCGCGCTCGCGGGCCGGCCGCCGGTGTGGATCCGGTCGCGCACGAGCCGGGTCGCGATGGCGACCGCGAGCCGGGAGCCCTCCGCTGATCGCGGTGCCGATCCGGCGCCGTCTGCCACCGCCAGGACGTGGACGTCGGGCAGGGGTTCCCGGCTGTACAGGGCAAGATGGGCGAACGAATCCTCGCACCATCGCCCTTCCCGCACGTGTGAATATCCCTGGACGCTGGCTCCCCGGACCCGCCAGCGGTAGGGCCGGCCGCGGCCTTCGTTTCGTCCCGTGAATGCGGGCTGCGGGCCGGCGGTCACGCCTGCCTCGGTTGGTAGCCACGCAGTTTGTAGTTGGGATCCTCCACGCTTCTGTCCAGTTGCAGGAGGATGTCACTGAAGTCAAACCGCCCGTAGACCATGTTTCGCTCCGGCGCAAACTCACGCAGGGTTTCCTGGCCCTGGTCGTCGATAGGTGGGATGCCGATCGCGAAGAGAGCGAGTTTCTGAGCTGCCTCCAGCCCGCGGATCTCGCTCGCCAGTGGACGCCAGTCCGTCGTCGGTTTCCCCTGGTCGTCGGTTGGCCTGCCATCGGTGACAAGCCAGACAAGCGGCCGCTTCCAGGTCACCTTTTCCTGGGCTAGCTGCCGCTTGCGCGCTTCGATGACCGAGATGCTGAGCCGAACCGCCTCGACCAACGGTGTCACGCCATCGGCGATCAACATCGGTGGTCGAAAACCGTCGGCGGGTACAAACGGTGTCCGGTCGCTACGCGGATCGAAACTCTCGTCACCGCGCCACTTGCGCACTCCCCCGGCACCGAACGTGATGAGCGCGAACTCGGTGGTCGCCGCCATCTTCTCGCCCCCGTGCATGCTGCGCGCCCAACTGGCGAGCGCGTCGTTGAGCCTGCCGATCGCCTCGCCGCGCATTGAATAGGAGGTGTCCATGCAGAGGACCACGAGCACGCGATGGCTTGGCCGGGGAATAGGGATGCTGCCGATGACGTCCCGCGGCTGGCGGCGGTCCGTCGCCCGGTCGGGGCTGCTGCGCGGAGCCATTGTCTGATTCGTCCCCGTTTCCAGTTCCTTCTCGCACACCCGGCGGCCCCAGGTGGTTCTATCGCCGGACGCCGGAGTGATCCTGTGGCGGCCACGCCTGCAGTCCGTCCACCTCATCCATCCTCAACAACACCTGGTTGCCGACGCGGGGTCGGGGCGATCCGGGACCTCCCATCCACGTTGCCCGGTAAAGTCCGCCGTCGACCGCGACGTAACCCTGCGGGTCGAACGCGGAATGCACCGTGCCGACCGGGCCGAGCGCCACATTCGGCGCCGCGACCCGGGAAACCGGCCGTGGTTCGGCCCGCCCACCGGTCACGCCGATTGGACCGCTTGCGACTCCTGCGGATCTTGTGGCTCCTGCGGATTGATCCCCGGCATCGCCATTGCGTCGCCGCCGACGCAGCCCGACCGGAAACGGCAGGCGGCGTCCACGCAGAACAACGGCACCGAACGCGAGAATCACAACCGCAATCATCACATACGCCCACGTCGGCAGTATCGGTTGGTCCTCAGTCGGGGGAGCCGGGTTGGCCAGATTTCCCAGTGTCTGCACCCGGGACCCCTGCCCAGGCCTGGCAGCCAGGAGGAACACGTCGTCGTTGGTCGCGTACATGCCCGCGTCGTGTTCCGTCGCGGTACCCTCCACCTGCTTCTGACATTCCTTCGCGCAGGGCGCCGCTGACCGACTGTTGCGCGACAGCGCGGCACGGGATTCGTCCGGGTCGGCAAAGCGGTGGTCGGCAATCGCCAGCAGCAACGAACCGGCCGTCCCGAGATCTGGTGAGCCACCCGGCGTCGGCTGGGCCGGTAATGCGACCTCGACCGCGAGCATCGCCCGGCGATTGAAGATCGAATCCAGGTCGGTCAGGTCACGACGGTCATCGGGCAGGGCGGACGGGCCGGTCACCCGTACGACAACGGCACCACCGGTTGCCGGTATGTCCTTGAGCAAGCGGTTGAGGTTTCCCAGCACGGCTCGGTCGACCGTCGCCGGCAGCTCCACGACACGGATCACAAAGGCGCTGTCACCGCCCGGTGTCGGCGTGGCCGCCGGGGTGAGCGCGGATGCCGGCGGCAGACCCCCAACGGTCGGCCCCGCAATGGCCGACCCCAGGACGAGCCCCGTGGCCAGCCCCAGGACGATGGCAATCGTCCCTGTCGCAGGTAGCGGGGCCCGTAATCGACGTGGGGGCAGCACAGCAACGCCCGCCGCGTCTGTCACGCGGTGATGATGGCTGCCTCGTAGCAACCGAAGCCCCCCGAATGTCTGCTGCTATTCGTGACCTTACAGGGCACTATAGTGATCAGAAAAGCAGCATAGCCCCGAGGACTGACATGTCGTCCACGTGACCGCACGATTGGGGGCACGGTGGGAACGCGGTGTGGGCACCATGATGGCACAGGCCGCGGCGGCCACGCCCGAAATGTTCCGGACGCGGCCTGTGCCGCATAACCGCGGACCCGGTCCTGCCGCGTGCCGATCCCAGCCGGAATCAGATCTCACCCAGGATCCGCAGGCTGCTCCGATCCGCCGAATGCCTGCCGTGATCCGCCGAGGGGCTCGGCCTGCTCCTCGCCCACGGCCTCGGTGCTCCGCTGGTCCTCGGCGGTCGCCTGCTCGGCCCCGCCCTCGGCCTGCGCCGACTGGCCGACCCCCGCTGCGACGCCGACGAGTTCCCGCAGGCGGGCCTCGACGTAGGGCTCGGTGTAATGCGACCTGTCCGCGATCCGCCGCACGAGATCGTTGACGCTGGAAGCGGCTTCGAGATCAGCGGTGCTGACCTGGACGAACTGGTCGAGAATCTGGTGCCGGATCTCCTGCCAGTTCTGCCGCAGATACTGCTCCACCTGCTGCGCCTGCTGCTGCTCCATTCGATCCCCTCCACATCGAGCTGTCATTTACAGGCATAAATCTATGCCACCCACACCAGGAGTCAACCGGAAATCATGATGGTCCTGCCGCCAAACGCAGAATGATGCAAAAATGCGGAGACGGGGTCGATGTCGACCGCAGCACCATTTACCTGGAAAAGCCTTGTTATTATTTGCGCTCCTGACATGCCAGTGGGTCACGAAGCCGTTCAAATGCATCCCGACGGATGCGCTGAAGTCCGCTACTCTCCGCGACAATACAGATAGAATCTGATGATCTATCCGGTAATGGGACCTACGCGGTGAAAGAGAACAGCGCAGCGCGGGTCCGCGCCCCGACCACGCCATCGGCCGCAAGTCCGTGCCGGCGTTGGTATGCCTTGACCGTATTTGTGGTATGTGGCCCGAACTTTCCGTCCGCCACGACAGGGTAGCCACGTCCGGTCAGCGCTCGCTGAATCTGGCGCACGCCGGGACGCCCGCGGTGGGTGTAGCGGACTTCCCGCGCCCGGGGCACTGGATCGGCGACCCGTCGTGCCGGCGCCACGTCGGCCGCAGCGGTCCGGTCCGGCGTAGTGACCGGTGTAGCCGGTGTACTGACCGGCCCAGTAGGACCACCTGGGCCGGTGGGAGCGGCCTGGTAAGTGCCTGTCGCGCCATCACCAGCTGCCTCGGTGGCGGCTGCCGCAGCCCGCCCGAGGTACACGCGGTAGGACCCGTTGGTGTACGTACTCCATGCTCCGATGCCCTGCATGTCGCACACCCGCTTGGCGGCCTGGGCGTTGATGGCTGGATCGAACAGATCTGCCCCGCCGACCCAGCCCGCATGCGCCCGCATGTTGATCTGCCACAGTCCCCGGGAATCCTCGCCATTGGGGTTGTGCGCGTTCGCGTTGCCGCCGGACTCGGCCAGCGCGACCGCGACCCAGGTCTGCAGCGGCTTCCCGTCGCAACCGCCAAGTCCCGCCTTCCTGCCGGCACCGGCGATGGAAGCGTCGGGAACAGGTGTCGCAGCGACAGAACTCGTGCCGGGCGCAGGCGCCGTACCGGCACCGGGCGATGCGGTGGGGTTCGCGCTCGCCGGACCCGCGGTCAGCATCATTCCCGCCGTCGCGCCGATGACACCGGCGGTGGCAGCCACCGCGCCGCGGTTGTACTGGGACTGCTTTCTGTGCCTTCCCCTGGTCATTATCAGATATCTCACTTCAGTATCGTCGATCGGCTCATAGGCGCCGCGCGGACGCACCCGTCACAGCCAAACTGGCGGAATGCCCACGGTGGGGCACGCGGCAGCCCGGCCATGACGGGTCGCATGTCTGTTACCAGCCGAGCCAGGTCACCCCAGGCGACCAACGAGATAACTCGTGGAATAAATCTTCTGAAGCCGGACGACGGTTCCGCTGTGGGGAGCGGCCCACATCATGTCGCCCCCGGCGTAGATCGCCACGTGATGGATGTTTCCGGGCTGCCCGAAGAAGATGAGATCACCGGGTTGCTTGGCATCCCGCGATATCTTCTGCGACGCCGCGTACTGGGCGTCGGTCACCCGCGGCACGCTCCGGCCGAGCTGTTTGTAGATGTACTGGACAAGCCCGGAACAATCAAAGGAGTTCGGACCCTGGGCGCCCCACACGTATGGCTTGCCCGCCTGCTTCGATGCCAAATAGACGATCTTCTCACCAAGACTGGCAGTGGACGCCGCGGAACCGTCCTGCCGCGACGACGCACTGTCCGGCGGTGCCGAGAGGCCGCCAGTCTGGGCCGACACCGAACCAGCGGCCGATGCCGGGTCGGACGCCGAGGGCGCGGCAGCGGCGTCACCGGCAGCGGCGTCACCGGCAGCGGTATCACCGGCCCAGGTCTGCGCGGTGGGGGTGGCACCAATGGTGGCAGTGGTGGCAGTGGTGGCAGTGGTGGCAGTGGTCGAGCCGGCCGGACTGTCAGCCCCGGCGTCGTTCGCCAGTGCGGGGGCCGCAAAAGCGGTCAGAGCGACGGTCCCGGTGGCCGCGGCGGCAACCACCGCACGTGCGGACCGGCGGCGGAAGCTGGACCTGGCGGTCGGTGCACGGTGGCGACCGTGTCCGGACGGAACCCCGTCAGCAGAATCTGCACACGCCTGATATGCAGGCAACAATGATCCTTCCCGTACGCCTGCGAGGTTAGCTGTCGGGTTCGGGCCGGGAAGCCCGGTCAGCGCGGAGATCCGCGGCCGACTTCACCCCGAGGACGGCGCCACAAGGGCGACGTCCGCCAAGTCCTGGTTCCCCCGCTGCTGCCCTGGTGATTACTAGAAGGGAACACCGGACCGAGGGCAGAACTCGGCGTTCGGCCCGGTGTTGCTGAGAGCCCGGCCACGGTAGCGAACTACACGCTGTGACCGCAAGGGCCATTTTCTGCGAATCTCGACGCATGTCGACTACTATGCGTATTAATCATCCGACCGGCCGGTCAGAAGAATCGGATCAAGACCGCCGACCGTGCGTCGAGCTCGGCGGCAGAATACCGACATGCACTGGCCGCGAGGACACGCACGGTGATAGCGATGAGCAAACAGGCCAATCGACGGGGGTGCGTCTTGTCTCATCTGGCAGGGGTTCTGGCAGGGGTTTTGGCATCGTCTTCGGTCGAATCCTTACCATCGGTCCCGGCCGCCAACACGGCGTCGCCGAAAAGGAGTCAGCGATGACGGCTGTGCAACAGTTGGTCGAGCATGCGTTGGCGGAGGTCGGCTACGCCGGGGATGGCCATAACCATACGAAGTACGGCCAGGAGTTCGGCTACGACGGGAATGCATGGTGCGCGATTTTCGTCTGGTGCATGTTCGAGCAGGTCGGGATCAACCTGCCGCTGAAGTCGGCGTACGTGCCCACGATCTGGTCCTGGGCGCGAGCCCACGGCCTGGCCATCGCCTCCACCGAGGCCAACCCCGGAGACCAGATCATCTTTGACTGGACAGGCCACGAAACCGCCGCTGGCAATGACACCCACACCGGCCTGGTCGTCGAACGCACCGGCAATAATGTCGTCACGGTCGAGGGCAACGTCGGAAACGATCAGGTACTACGCAGAACCTGGCTTGCCGGCGGTACACTTATCGCCGGGTGCGTGAACTGGCAGTCGATGTTCAGCGGTGGCCCGCGTTTCCCGCTCGCCCCCCAGAACCCGCCGAACCGGTTCGCCTACTTCCCGACGGTCGCGCGCGGGTCTCTCGATCAGGGCGAGTCAGGCGTGTTCCCGGATCTGCGCCACCCGGTCACGACCGCTCAGAACGCGCTCAACATCGCGACGGGCAGGGAGGGCGACAATCGCCTGCTCTCCCCGGACGGCGCCTTCGGCCCGCTGACGGAGACAGCGTTCCGTGATTTCCAGGCATTCTGCCGGTTGACCGACCCGGCGGTGGCAGTCACCGGTGCGGTCGACCGGACGACCTGGCGCCTTCTCGACTATTTCCTCGACATCAAAGGCCGGTGAACCGACGCCTACGCGATCTTTCGAGGTTTGTGCGATCGACAAGGACTCTTCCGTCGCACAAACCTCGAAAAATCGTCTACCCGGGTGGCGAAAAATCGTCTACCCGGGTGGCCGGGTGGCCGGCAGACGCTAGCCGGCAGGCGCTACGATCGTCATGACGCGCTCGCATGGTTGTCGAGGTGACGGCGGACCACACGACGGGCGATCGCCCAGCGGTGGGTCTCCGACGGCCCGTCATAGATACGGAACGGCCGGACCTCGCGCAGGAAGCGCGAGAGCAGCACATCCCCGGAGATACCGAGGGAACCACAGATCTGCAGCGAACGGTCGACGACCCGCCAGACGGCCTCGGCGGTGAACGTCTTCGCCACCGCGGTCGACTGAGCCCCGGAGCGACCCTGGTCGAGTTCCCAGCATGCCTGCAGGACCAGCCCGCGGGACGCCGCGATATCAATCTCATTATCCGCGATCATCGCCTGGACCATGCCCAGCTCCGCCAGCCGGGAACCGAACAGCCGCCGGTCCGCCGCCCGGGCCACGGCGATATCCTGGGCCCGGGCGGCGATCCCCAGCCAACGCATGCAGTGGGTCGTCCGCGCCGGCCCGAGGCGAACCTGGGCATAGTCGAAACCCTTGTCCACCTCGCCGAGAACCGCGTCGTGCGGCACCAGGCAGCCGTCGAACAGCATCTCGCAATGACCGCCGTACAGGCTCTCGTCGAGGGTCTCGACATGACGGACGATCTTCATTCCGGGGTTGTCCGCGTCGACGAGGAACATCGTCGCTCCACCGCGGTGACCCGGTTCGCCCGATGTGCGGGCCATGCAGATCGCATATGCGGCACCGTCCGCGCCGGTGATGAACCACTTACGGCCGTCGATCCGCCAGCCGCCCGGCTCCTTTGCAGCGCGCGTGGTCAGAGCGGTCGGATCCGACCCCGCTCCGGGCGCGGGCTCGGTCATCGCGAAGCAGGACCGCACCTCGCCCGTTGCCAACGGCCGCAGATACCGCTCCTTCTGCTCGGCCGTCGCGATGGCCTCCAGCATGTGCATGTTGCCCTCGTCGGGGGCGGCGATGTTCAGTGCCAGCGGGCCGAACAGCGAGTAGCCCGCCGCCTCGAAGACGGGTGCGCGTCCGCGCATGTCCAGGCCGTGCCCGCCGAACTGCGCCGGCACGTGCGGGGCGAAGAGCCCCGCGTCCTTCGCCGCCTGCTGCAGCCGCGCCCGCATCGCGTCACCGCCGCGCGCGGCCACGCCTGCGAACGCCTCCTCCTCGGGGACGACGACGCTGCGCACGAACTCGGCAGTGTGTCTGGCGAGTTCACTGACCACCGGGTCATGGCCAAGATCAATGGACACGTGAACCTCCTTCATACCGGCCGGCGTCGCCCAAAGGAGACCCGCCGCGGATCTGGCCGAGAATCGTCAGTTTTCCGTCAGCAAAGCAGGCCGGTCGACTCGTGCACAAGGAACAGGCGCCATTGAAGATCAAATCGTGAACAAGGCTCGTCAACATTGTTGACTATCATGTGTGCACGCGGACGGCCCGAACCAACCCGCACTCCGCGCCCACCGACGGCGGGCCCGGTCGGGCCGGATCAGTCCAGATGGTAGATGCGGGCGGCGTTGTCGTGCAGAATCTTGCGCAGCGCGTCGCCGGGCAGCTGCGCGAACGCCTCCGCGACGAACAGGTCCGGCCGGATCGCCGCGCTCGCCGGGCCGGGCGACATGCTCGTCGGGTGCGGGAAGTCGGTCTCGTAGAGGAAGTTGTCGGCTCCGAGAAGTTCGATCGCCTGCCGGGCGGTCTCCCGCTCGAACCAGAAACAGCCGAAGATCTGGCGCTGGAAGTACTCGCTGGGCAGCAGGTCGTATTCGGGGTGTTCGATCGGGACGCCGCAGTTCCTCCACTGCCAGTCCAAAGCGGCGAGGGCGTAGGGGAGCCAGCCGATTCCGCTCTCGACCGAGACGAAATTCAGCCTCGGGAAGCGGTGGCAGATCCCGGCACAGATGACGGTCGCGATGGCACGGGCGTTGCCCATGAAGAAGGAAACCCCGACCGAGGCGTAGTTCGCGTGGATCCCGTTACCCGGGAAGTTCTTCTCGATCAGGGACAGGTCGCCCGATGCGATGTGGAAGTTCACCGGAACGCCGAGATCCTGGGCGGTCGCCCAGATCGGGTCCCAGTGCGGATCACCGAGCAGCGGCAGACCGAAGAAGTCGGTCTCCTGAGCCATGATCACGCCCCGGTGCCCCATCGCGACTGTTCGTTCGATCTCAGCGACGCTCGCCGCCAGATCCCAGAAGGGCAGCGCCGCCATGGGCAGCAGCCGGGACGGGTCCGCGCTCGCCCAGTCGGTCTGGTAGTCGTTGTACGCCTGGATGCAGCGCACCATCAGTTCGGGGTCCTTGAGTCCGAGGAACCTCCCGGTACCGAACCCCGCCACGTTGGGATACAGCACCTGCGCCCAGATCCCGTACTCGTCCATTTTGCGCAGCCGATCGGGGGCGTTCCACAGCGCCGGGTCGACGTCGGCGAGGCGCCGGGGATGCTTCGGCGGGAACTCCGCCCAACCGGCCATCGCTCCGCCCGCGGTGGCCGACAGGCGCGCGTCGCCGAAATACCACGCCTCCTCCTGGAGGTCGTCATCCCAGCGGACGTGCGGAACCAGATCACCCCACTTCGCCGTGGAGATCCGCGACGTCCACAGATCGGCGGGTTCGATCACATGGGTATCCGCGTCGATCACTCTGATGCCATCGGTCACTGCCGTCCCGGCCATGACGCCGCTCCCCTCGAGGTCTTCGGGAGACGCCGGATGTCACGACGCGCGTCCCGGCCGCACTCTGATGTGATCTATACCTTATTTCTTATGAGGAAATCCGACAAGCGGTCCCGGAAATGTAGCGCGGACGCGATTTCCTCTCGCCGAACGGAAAGACCGGTCCACATTGCGGCCTCGAACGACTTCGGCTACCGCAGGCACTGACCCGGTCACCTGGGCGACCCCATCGAGTGCCGCCCAGGCGCCGACCCACGGCGCACGCGTCCGGCTCACGCGGCCCGATCCACCCAGGTACCTCACCTGTCAGACGTCCACCGCCGGCCCCGGCGGACCGGCCGCGACCGTGATCGCGTCTTCCGGACACGAACTGGCGCCGAGCCGGGCCGCTTGTGCCCGGTCCGCGGTCACCACGAAGGTGACGCCGCGGGGGAGGCAGAAACCGTCGTCATCGGTGTCGAACACCTCCGGAGCGAGCGAATAGCAGCGGCCCTGCCCGGTACACCGGGTGGGGTCGACCATGATCTGCACGGTGAGCCGCTCCCCCGTTGTCGGATCGGCGGTCATGACCGGTCCCAGACCAGCGGCAGGGCGACCAGCCCGGCTGCACCACCGCGCTCCAGCACCGGCTCACCGCCCGCGATCCGGTAGTCGGGGATCCGCCGGTGCCACTGCTCCAGCGCAACCGCCATCTCGGCGCGCGCGAGATGGGAGCCCAGGCACCGGTGCGGTCCGGCGGCAAAGGAGATGTGCCGGTTGACCGCACGGTCGAGATCGACCTGGTCAGCGTCTGGAAACGAGCGCGGGTCGCGCATGGCCGCACCGAGCAACAGCAGCGCCATGTCCCCCTTCTTCATCGGGCAGCCGTGGAAGTCCACGTCACGGGTGATCTTTCGGCCATCCTGGATGATCGGGAACGCCCGCAGGAACTCCTCGACCGCCGTCGGCACCACCCCCGGTTCGGTCGCCACCCGTCGACGGTGCTCCGGCGTCGTCGCCAGATGGTGGAACGCATAGCTCAGCTGGCTCTTGACGGTGTCGAGACCCGCAAGCACCAACACAACGCACATCTGCAGAATCTCGTCATCACGCAACGGTCTATCTTCATAATGTGCTGTCATGAGATAGCTGACGAAGTCACTCTCGGGGTCGCGCAGCGTCGCCCGCCGATCCGCGACGACACCGATGAAGTACTCGGTCATCGCGCCCATCGCCGCCATCGTCCGGGCCTGGCCCTCAGGATCGGTGAAGGCGTCGAAGACCGTGTCCACCCACTCGACGAACAACGCGTCATCGGTCTCAGGCAAACCCATGATCGACAAAAACACCCGGGTCGGGTACACCGCCGCGAAGTCGGCCACGAACTCGCAGCCACCGGAGTCGAGAAAGGCGTCGATGGTCCGGTCGCACAGTTCGCGCATCCGGGGCGTCGCCCGGGCGACCGCACGGGGTGAGAAGGGCGGGTTGAGGATCTGACGGTACCTGCCGTGCTCGGGTGGGGCGACATTGGTCGGAATCCAGCGGTAACCCGGGTTCGGGTCCAGGACGATCACCGAGTCGCTACCGAAGACCTCGGGGTTCTGGTAGGCCTCGCGGCACTGATCAAAGCGGGTGATCATCCAGAAGCCGGCCCCGAAACTGTTCCAGTAGACGGGGGACGCCTCACGCAGCTGCGCCATCTCTCCGATGCCCGCCAGCACCGGCCGCGGCGACATGATGTCGTAGTTGACCACCGGGCAGGACCCGGCGGGCGTCGCGCGCTCCGGCATGGGTGTGGGTACGGGCGCCGACATCAGCCGAGTGCCAGACTCTGGTCGAACGTCCGGACCTCGATCCAGCCGATCTCGAGTTGGATCTCGGTGATGACCCAACCGTCACCGTCGCGGCGCAGCCGGTTGCGGTAACGACTGGACATCTGCAGAACCTGGTTGGGGTCGTCGGCGGCAACCTGGTGGGAGGTGAGGTAGGCGAGCGCCGAGGCCTGATCGCCTTCGACGTCGACGTGGTAGACAGACACAAGGTGGTGTTGGAAGCCGCGGTCCGCCGTCATCTTGTCGACCCAGGCCACGATGGCATCGGCGCCCTCGACCCACTCGCTCCACGTACCGGCTGCGTTGAAGCGCATCCGAGCGTCGTCGTCGAACACCGTGCGTAAACCTACAAAATCCTTCTGGTCGACCGTCGAACAGTAACGGTAGAGCGTGTCGCTCGCGTTGATGTGGTCGCGGACATCCTCGAACGTCTTCACAGTGGTCATCCGGTGCTCCTCCTGCCATGGGGGGATCGGTTGCGGTGACTTGCGGTGACACTGCCAACCGGCCGGTCCGCATCGCTCTGGCGGGTCGATTCCGGCCGCATGTCACACCTTCGTCGATGGCTGAAGGCGAGGTTGGAGACAGATTCCTTATAACGAACTAGCTTGTCAAGGGTGATCAGTGATCCGATTCGTTACCAGCGGACTGGTCGAGACACACGATCATCTTCCCGACGTTGTCGCCGCGGAGCATGGCCAGGAAGGTCGGCCAAGCGGCCTCAATACCACCGTGGACAACCGTCTCGACACTGCGGACAGCGCCCTCGCGCAGCCAGCGCGACATGTCACCGGTGAATGCGGCGCGCTGGTCGGCATGGTCACCGACGAGAAAACCCGCCATCCGCAGCCGCCGCCAGATCATCAGCAGCAGGTTGCGTGGACCAGGTACGGGCTCGGTCGCGTTGTAGGTGGAGATCGCCCCACAGAGCGCGATGCGGCCGAACGGGCGCATCACCCGGATCGCGGCTTCCAGCTGTTCTCCCCCGACGTTGTCGAAATACACGTCCAAACCGTCGGTGTCAAGCTGCGCGAGAGCCGCGGAGAGCGACGCCCGCACAGGCTGATCACGGTAGCTGAACGCGGCGTCGAACCCCAGATCCTCGGTGAGAAAGCGGACCTTCTCCTCGGAGCCTGCACTGCCGATGACACGGCAGCCCATGACCTTGGCGATCTGGCCGACCGTGGCGCCCACCGCACCGGCCGCCGCCGAGACGAACACGGTTTCTCCGGGTGTGCACGCGGCGACGTGGCGCAGCCCGACATAGGCGGTCATACCCGTGATGCCCAGTGCACCGAGGTACGTGGAGTCGGGAAACCCGGTCGTGTCGACGGGTTCAACGTCGACGGGTTCAACATCCGCGGCGGCTACCAGCGCGTACTCCCGCCATCCCGCCCGGTGGACCACGTGCCGGCCGACCGGGATGGCGGACACACCGGACGCAACCACCTCGCCGACCGCGTGTCCCTGCATCGGGGCGCCGAGCGCATAGGGCTCGACATACGAGGCCACCGCACTCATCCGGCCACGCATGTACGGTTCCACCGACATCACGGTGTTGTGCACGAGGAGCTCACCAGCGCCGGGGTCGGGTATGTCGACCTCGACCAGAGCCACATCGTCGTCCGTCGGCCATCCCGCAGGACGGCGCACCAGGTGCCATTCCCGGCTACCGGTCACCGCTGGCTCCTCTCCACCCGGTTCGCCCCGCCGGCGCATCGTCATCGGCTATTGCTCGCGCCATGACCGCGGTGGACCGCGGTGGGCTGCGCCATGCCGGATTCGCACAATATTCGTCGTGATGAAAAGCCACAAGGGTCATGTCGCCCCTTCCCGCCGCCGGCTGGGCGGGTGACCGCGTCACCACCATCTCCACCGTCGACGACAGACTAAAGCAGACCAGAGCAGACCAGAGCAGAGCAGGCCAGGCCAGAGCGGTCGCAACCGGGGCTTGCGGCTTTTCATCATGAGAAATAAAGTCGGCTACACACCCGCGTACAGGGAGGTCACACGGTGGACGCTCGGCATCCGTCGCTGGTGCAACGGCAGCCCCGGGCCCGACGCGGGCCGCTGTCGGGCATCCGCGTGGCCGACTTCTGCTGGATGGGCGTCGGTTCCGTCGCCACCCGCATGCTCGCGGACTTCGGCGCCGAGGTCATCAAGATCGAAAGCCGGACCCGGCTGGACATGCCCCGCCGATTACCGCTCTACAAGAACGACTCCCGCTCGTTCGGCGCGGAGGATCCCGATCCCGACCCGGACAAGGGCGGACTGTTCAACAACTACAGCCGCAACAAACTCGGCGTGACAATCAACATGCGGTCCGTCGAGGGCCGGGAACTGGCCGAGCGACTCATCGCACAAAGCAGTGTGGTGACGGAGAACTTCGCTCCCGGCGTCATGGCAGGCTGGAATCTGACCTACGAACGGCTACGCGCGCTGTGCCCCGAGGTCATCTACGCCCACATGAGCGGTTTCGGCCAGAACGGCCCGCACCACTCCTACCGCAGCTACGGGCCGGTGGTGCAGGCGGTCAGCGGACTGTCCTTCATCAGCGGCCTACCCGACCGGGAGCCCTCGGGTTGGGGTCTGTCCTACATGGACAACCAGGCTGCCTACTACAACAGCGCGGCCCTGCTCATGGCGATCATGCATCGCAACGCGACCGGGAAGGGCACGGAAATCGACACCTCCGCCGTGGAGGTCGGCGTCAGCCTGCTCGGTCCCGATCTGCTGGACGTCACCGTAAACGCACGACCGACCCGCCGGCCGGGCTTCCCCCCGGGTAACCGGCTGGAACACCCGCAGGCTGCCCCGCACGGGGTGTACCCCTGCGCCGGCGAGGACCGGTGGGTGGCCGTCGCAGTCTTCGACGACACCGACTGGCACCGTCTGACCGAAGCCATCGGCAACCCCGCATGGACGACGGACCCGCGTTTCGCCAGCGGATCGAGCCGGTTCGCCCACGCTGACGCGCTCGACGCCCACCTCGCGGAGTGGACCAGACAGCGGTCACCGCATGAGGTCATGACACTGCTGCAGGACAACGGCGTCTGTGCAGGTGCCGTCCAGGACGCGCGCGACCTCAACGAGGTCGACCCGCAGCTTGCCCATCGCGGCACGTTCTTCGAGCTGGACCACCCGGTGATCGGCCCGGCGCGCTTCGAGGGGACACCGGTGGCGTTCTCCCGTGTCGAACAGGACAACTGGCGGTCAGCCCCGCTGCTCGGCGAGGACAACTCCTACGTGTTCAGCGACATCCTCGGCCTGTCCACGAACGAAGTGGCCGACCTCGCCGCGGCGGGTGTGATCTGAGATGACCACGTCCCAGACCGGGACACCCGGTTCCCCGCCGCTTCCGTATTCGGGGCTGACGGTCGTCGAGTGGGCGGGTGACCCCGCTGGTGAAGGGACCGGACGACTCCTCGTGGAGCTCGGTGCCGACGTGATCAAGATCGAACCACCGCAGGGATCACCGACGCGGCGGATCGGTCCCTTCGCGCACGACGTCGTCAGCGCCGACACGAGCCTGACGTTCTGGTACTACAATTTCGGCAAGCGCAGCGTGGTCTCCGACGGATCGGAATCGGACCAGGCGTTGTTGCACCGCCTGCTCGTCGGCGCGGACGTCCTGCTCATCACCCTGCGCCCGCGCGAGATCGCCGCGGCCGGCCTGGACTACTCCGAGCTGCTGACCACGCATCCGCAACTGATCATCTTGTCGGTCACCGCGTTCGGGCTGGACGGCCCGTGGGCGGACTACCGCACCTGCGATCTGGTCGGACTCGCCGCGGGCGGCCCGCTGGCCAGCTGCGGCTATGACGACCACTCGATCCCGCCCATCCGCCCCGGCGGCAATCAAGGTTACCACACGGCGACGAGTTTCGCCCACTGCGGCCTGCTGCTGGCGTTACTCGATCGCCAGCGGACAGGTGCGGGGCAGCTGGTGGACGTGTCCATGCACGAGTCGCTCGCTGTCAGCGGGGAACTGGCGAATCCATACTGGTTCTACCCGAAGGTCCTCGTGCACAGGCAGACCTGTCGCCACGCCCAGCCCGTGCCGACACAGCCGGCGCTGTTCCGCTGCGCCGATGACCGATGGGTCTACTTCGCGCTCATCCTCGCCGACCGCAAGCCCTGGGATGCGCTGGTCGCATGGATGGAAAGCCTCGGCGTCGCCGCGGACCTGACCGACACAGCCTACGATGATCTGGCGCACCGCCAGCAGAACTTTCAGCACATTCAGGAACTCATCGAATGCCTGTTCCTCCTGCAGGACGCCACGACGGCCTACCACGAGGGGCAACGGCGCGGGCTGCCGATCGGGCCGGTCAACGCCCCCGAGGATGTCCTGGACGACGAGCACCTGCAGGCGAGGAACTTCTTCACCACGGTCGCCTTCGACAGCGATCTCAGCGCGTTGGTCCCGACGAGCCCCTACCGGTTCTCGTCCTTCCAGACCGTTGCTCCCACGCGGGCGCCACGGTTGGGTGAACACACTGGACACGTACCCGGCGCCGAGGAGGCAGACCGATGATGAGCAGACCTGTAGTACGGACACGGCCGGTGGACGACGGACTGTTCGTCGAGGGCGACGACGGGCCCAGCCTCGTCGCGAGCAGCTGCCGGTCGTGCGGGACGACGACCTTCCCGCGCCAGCAGTCGTGCCCGAAATGCACCCGAATGGACATGAAGGACCGCCTTCTCCCCCGCAGCGGCACACTGTGGTCCTTCACCGTGCAGAATTTCCGTCCCAAACCGCCCTACGCCGGTCCGGAGCCGTTCACGCCCTACGGCGTGGGATACGTGGAGCTTCCCGGCGCGGTCATCGTCGAGGCCGTCCTGACCGAAAACGACCCGCAGCGGCTGCACATCGGGGAGCCGATGGAGCTGGTCCTCGTGCCCCTGTGTCACGACGACGACGGCACCCAGGTCCTCACCTATGCGTTCTCCCCCGTCCGATCCGGTGACCCGGAACGGGGATCAGACGGAAACCAGACCCCGAACCTGGGTAACCACAAGTAACCACAAAGGAGTGCGCCGTGGATGTCGCCATCGTGGGCATCGGAATTCATCCGTTCGGGCGACACGAGGGGGTCAGCGGACGGGCGCAGGGAGCCTACGCGGCTCGGGCTGCGCTGACGGACGCGGGCCTGGAATGGCCCGACATCCAGTTCGCCTTCGGCGGCAGCCTCGCGGCAGGGGCCGCCGACTCGCTCGTCTCGGACCTGGGGCTGACCGGCATCCCGTTCGTCAACGTGGCCAACGGATGCGCGACGGGCGGCAGCGCACTGATCAACGCGGACAGTACCATCAGGTCGGGCGCGTACGAACTCGGGATGGTGATCGGCTTCGACAAGCACCCGCGGGGTGCCTTCGACGCCGATCCCGCGACGGTCGGCCTGGGGCAGTGGTACGGCGAAACCGGACTCATGCTGACGACCCAGTTCTTCGGGATGAAGGCGCAGCGCTACCTGCACACGTACGGCCTCAGTCCGTCGATACTGGCGAAGGTGGCGGTCAAGGCCTTCTACAACGGTTCGCTGAACCCCAACGCGTGGCGCCGTATCCCGCACACGGAAGAAGCGATCATGTCGTCGACGATGGTGAGCCATCCGCTGACGCAGTACATGTTCTGCTCGCCGGGGGAAGGCGCAGTCGCGCTCGTGCTGTGCCGGGCGGACCGCGCGCGCAGGTACACCGACACGCCGGTGTACCTGCGGTCCGCGGTACTACGTTCACGCCGGTTCGGCTCGTTCGAGGTGTTCAGCCCGTGGCTGGCGCCCGAACGCGCTGACAGCCCGAGTGTGGACGCGGCCCGGGCGGCGTTCGAGCTGGCCGGGGTCGCCCCCGGCGATGTCGACGTCGCGCAGATCCAGGACACCGAGTCCGGGGCGGAGATCTGTCACATGGCCGAGTGCGGCCTGTGCAAAGACGGTGAGCAAGAGGAACTGCTGGCAACGGGTGCCACCGGGATCGGCGGCAGCCTTCCGATCAACACCGACGGTGGCTGCCTCGCCAACGGCGAGCCGATCGGCGCGTCGGGTCTGCGTCAGGTGTACGAGAACGTCCTGCAGCTGCGCGGGGCCGCCGCGGCGCGACAGGTGCCCGCGAACCCGACGGTGGCGTTCAGCCACGTCTACGGCGCGCCGGGGGTCAGCGCCTGCACCGTGCTGACCCGCTAGATCATGAATCTGTCGGCAGCGCGGGCGAGACACGCTCGCTTCTGCGCCAGGTCGGCCCCGCGCCATATCTGGTCCGCCCACACGACCAGGTTGATGATCCCCTCGGCCTCGTAGCGGGGCACCAGTTCCAGATCCTGGCCTTCCAACCGGAAGTAGCAGGCAATCATCGCACGCCCGTACTGTTCGCACAGTGCCGCGAGCCGGTCGCGAAGCCGTACCGCGTCGGAGAAGGAGGGCGTGCCGGAACTGAACCAGGCGTCCCCCAGTCGGGCTGCGCGATGCAGCGCCCGGTCCGTGTTCCCCCCGAGGACGAGCGGCACCGCAACGGGCCGGGGGGTGACCTGGATCCTGCCGGTCGTGAAGTGGTTACCCTGATGCTCGAAGGGTCCTCCGCTCCAGGCCGACCGCAGGACCTCCAGGCACTCCTCGAGGCGGGATCCACGTTCGTCGAACGGCACGCCGAGGGCGGCGAACTCCTCGCGCAGCCAACCGGCTCCGACCCCGAGCATGAACCTGCCGGCAGCGATCTCCTGCGTCGTGCAGGCGGCACGAGCTGTCAGAAGCGGGTGACGTAACGGCAGGATGTAGATGCCCGTCGCGAGCTTCACCCTCGTCGTGAGCGCCGCGGCGGCGCTCAACGCCGACCACGGGTCCAGCAGCTTCGTGGCCGGGTCGATGATCGGCCGGGTGTGATGCTGGTGCGCCGTTTCGCCCTGGGTGGGGTGCTCGCTGGAGTAGTCGTACGGCAGGACGAGATGCTCGCCGAGCCAGAGGGCATCGAAGCCGAGGTCGTCGGCCGCCACGGCGAGGTCCAGTAGGTCACGCGCACCCATGTCGTATACCGACAGGCCGATCCGCATCATCGTCCCTTCCGGCCTCAGCTGAATCTCACCGGTCCGGCCGCGTCAACGGGGATACACCTGGGGGCCGCTGCCGCCGACGGCAGCGAGGTAACCGGTGGAGTCCACCCGACGCTCGCCCCAGAGAATCTCGAAGAGAAGCCTGCTGATTTTCCAACCGTCCGCTGTGCGTCGCAGCTGGTTATGGTACCGGCCGACGAGCACGTGCACCGTTTCCGGCGATGCGCGGAACACCTGGTGCGAGGTGTGGTAGATGAGCGCCGTGGCGTGATCCGCTACAAGGTCCACATGGTAAACACTGAGCAGATGATGCTGCCAGACGCATTCCCGGGTGCCTTCGTCGATCCAATTGGCGACCGCGTCACCGCCGACGATGGGATCAGCGTTGCCGTACTGCGCCCACAGGTCGTCGGCGAGGGTCACACGGATCCCGTCGACATCCCGTTTGTCGATACACGACGCATACCTGTAAAGCACCTCGGTAACGTCGGCGCGGTCCAAACCGGCCTCAATCTCGGCCGCTGTACGCATGCTCGCTCCCTTCGCAGCCGTCCTGGCGGGTGCCACGTCTGCTGCGGCGCTGCCGTGTCAAGGCCCGACCTTCATCCACACGCTCTTGAGCTGGGTGAACTCGTCGAGAGAGGCCGCGCCCAGGGTGCGGCCATGCCCGGAGTACTTCACACCGCCGTAGGGCACCGTCGGGTAGACCATCTGGAAGGTGTTCACCCACACCGTGCCTGTCCGTAGCGCTCTGCTCATGCGGTGTGCCAGGCCCAGGTCGTTGGTCCACACGCCGGCCGCCAGGCCGTACTCGGTGTCGTTGGCGATGGCGATGGCCTCCTCCTCCGAGCCGAACTCCAGCACGGACATCACGGGCCCGAAGATCTCCTCGCGGGCGATCCGCATGTCGTTGCGCACGGATGTGAACACCGTCGGCTGGTGGAAGTAGCCGACATCGCCGTGACGCTCACCGCCGAGCACCAGCTCCGCGCCCTCGTCACGGCCGTAGCCGACGTAGCGCTGCACCCGCTCCAGCTGTTCCGCGGACACCAGCGGTCCCATCTGGCTACTGGGGTCGAAACCCGAGCCGAGCCGGATGTCACGCGACCCTTCAATGATCATGCTTACCAGTTTGTCGTGCACGGAACGGTGCACCAACAGACGGCTACCCGCGGTGCACACCTGTCCGGATGCGCCCCACACCGCGGCCATGGCCGCTGCGGCGGCGGCCTCCAGGTTGGCGTCGGGGAAGACGATGAACGGGCTCTTGCCGCCGAGTTCGAGGCTCACCCGCTTCACCCGTGCGGCGGCGGCCGCCTGGATCGCGCAACCGGTCGCCACGGACCCGGTGAACGACAGGGCGTCGATGTCGGCAGAGGCGACGAGTGCGGCGCCCACGACCTCACCGACACCTTGCACGACGTTGAAGACCCCCGGCGGAATCCCCGCCTCGAGCGCCAGCTCCGCCATGAGAACCGCCGACATGGGGGTCTGCTCGGCCGGCTTCAGCACGACGCTGTTGCCCGCGCTGATGGCGGCGGCCACCGAGGCGAACACGGCCGTCGGCCCGTTCCACGGAGTGATCAGGCCGACGACGCCGATCGGCTCCCGGTGCTGATACACGGCCAGGTCCGACGGTACCGACGGGATCGTTCCGGAAAGCTTGGAGGGCCAGCCCGCGTAGTAGTCAATACCGTCGACCGCGAACTGGACGATGAAGCCCTCATAGAAACGCAGCAAGCCCGCGTCGATCACATCGATCTCGGCGAAGACGTCCGCCCGCTCCGTCAGGAGGCTGGAGAGCCTACGCATCCGGCGTTCTTTTTCCAAGGGCGGGAGGAACCGCCACCGGCCGTCATCGAAGGCGGCGCGTGCAGATTGTGCGGCCCGTTCGGCGTCGGCCACCGAGCCGGCAGCGGCGGTGGCGACCTGCCGTTCCGTCGCGGGATCGACGACCGCCATCGTCGCTCCGTCGGCAGCCGGGACGACCTCACCGTCGATAACGTGACCGAACAGGGGGCGTGCCAGCTGCCGTGCGGTTTCCGCCGAAATCGGATATGTCGAGGAATTGTCCGACGTACTGATCACCGAAGGTACTCCGATCCGATAGAAGAGATATCTGCAGAAAAAGGTCCAGATGCACTGAAAGCGACTGCACTGAGAGCAACCGGCAACAGGGACACCGCGTCACGGAGCCGGGGCACGTGGCTCGCCGGTCGCGACGGGCTCAGGCTGCGCGCCGGACCCGGACCCGGACCTGGACCCGGACTTGGACCCGGATCCGGACGTGGACTCGGACTCGGCAGCCGCCGCCTGCGTTCGCCGGCTGCGCCGGGTCTGGGCGACCTGTCGACTCGCCAGCGCGACGGCGATCAGCAGGGCCACGCCCTGGAACAGCGGCTGGATCCAGAAGGTGCCGGGCCCGAAGGCCAGTTGCAGGCCCTTGACACCGAACGCGAGCGCGAAATATGCGACCAGCGTGCCCCACACGTTGGGCCGCCGGGAGAACTGCGACGCCCCGAAGAACACCGCTGCCAGCGCGGGGAACAGCAGACCTGAACCGGAGTCCGCGGTATAGGCGCCGACCCGCATCGCGTAGATGACGCCAGCGATCCCGGCCACCCCGCCGGAGGCGATGAGCGAGCCGTAGACGAGCCGCTCCGCCGGCAGGCCGGCCAGCCGTGCGGCCTCCGGGTTGCTGCCGACCGCGAACAGGTAGCGCCCGACCGGCGTGTGCTCCAGAACGAACCACAGGATGACCGCCAGCGCCAGCAGGTAGAGCACGACCACCGGAACGCCCAGCAGGTTCGTGCTGCCGAGCGTCGCGAACCGGTCGGAGAACGCGCCGGTGATCTGGCGGTTGTCAGAGACCTTCAGTCCCACGGCGGTGAGCACCTGGCTCACGCCGAGGGTGGCTATCAGCGAGTTGACCCGGAACCGCACCACCAGGAAGCCGCTGACCAGTCCGACCAGACAGCACACCAGCACAGCGCCGAGGCAGACCAGGCCGACCGGGATGTCGGTGTTGGCCGCGAACCAGTTGATCAGTACCAGCGACAGACCCATCATCGCGCCGATCGACAGGTCGAAGATGCCGGCCGCGAGCGGGACCAGGAAGGCCAGCGCCAGGACCGCGGTCACCACGCCTTCGCCGAAGGTGAGACGGAACGTGCTGACCGTCAGGAACAAATGTGGCTTGAGCGCTCCGAAGATGACGATGAACAGCGCGAAAAGGAGTAGAGCGCTGTACTTGCCGACCGTGAGGCTGACCGGCGCCCGGACAGGCCCCGGCGGGTACGGACCGCCCGCGACACCACGACCGGCCCCGCCCTTCGCGGTCCCGGCTTCCACAGCGGGTGGCTGGGCGGCGACGGGCCCGGCCGGTTGGGCGCCGGCCCGGTCCGCGGTGCCGTCGGCCGCGGTGCCGTCGGCCGTGGGTCGACGACCGATTTCTAACGACATTGCTCCACCTCGGGAGATACAGGAGGAAGGCGGTCTTGATCACAGGACCGCCGGTCGAAAAAAGGGCTCATGGCGCTCCCAGCGATACCTGTGCATGATCAACGGCTTCCGGCGAAAGGTCGACGCCCCGGCGCAGTGTGCGCACGACACGTCCGTGACTCAGAATGTGTACGCGGTCGGCCAGGCGGGCCAGCTCCTCGCTGTCGGTCGACACCAGCAGGACCGCCGTTCCCGCGTCCGCGCTGCGCTCGATGATGCTGTGGACCTGATCACGCGCCTTCACGTCGATGCCGGCGGTCGGGTCGTCGAGCACGAGCACCTTCGGGGACAGGCGCAACGCGCGGGCGACGAGCACCTTCTGCTGGTTACCTCCGGACAGGCTCGTCATGGGCGCGTCCACGCCGCGGGTCACGATCCCGAGCTCGTCGACCCAGGTACGAACCTCCCGGCGCTCGGACCCGGCGTCGATGTAGCCGCGCCGGACATGGCGGTGCAGCGACCCCATGGTCAGGTTCTGGCGTACCGTCAGGGTGGCGAAGGTGCCATACCGCGCCCGCTCGCCCGGTACGAAGGCCAGCCGGGCAGCCATGGCCGCGGCGGGATTCGCCGACGGGACGGCGACACCGTCCACGGACACCTGGCCCGTCCGGGGCATCCGTCCGCTGAGCATTGCACCCAGCACCTCGCGACCCGAACCGGTCAGGCCTGCGATTCCGACGATCTCCCCACGGCACACGGTGGTGGACACTCCGGCGACGGTTCCCCCGGCGATCTCCTCAAGTCCGAGGACGACGGGCCCGGCCGCCTCGACCGCCTCGTCACGCCCGGTCGAGATGACCAGGTCGTGACCAACCATCAGCCGGCCGAGGGTGTCGCGGTCCATGCCGGCGGCATCCGCCGATGCGACCTTCCGGCCGTCGCGCAGGACCGTGACGTGGTCCGCGATGTCGAGGACCTCGTCCAGATGGTGCGAGACGATGAGCACGCTGTGTCCGGCGTCCCGCAGCCGCCGGATCGTCGCCAACAGCCGGTCCACGTCGGCCGCCGGCAGGGCGGCGGTCGGTTCGTCGAGCACCAACACCGCCCTACCCTGGTCCGGTTCGGGAAGCGCCCGCGCGATCGCGAGACCTGTGCGGTCGGCCAGCCCCAGTTCGCCCGCCGGGGCGCGGACATCGATGTCGAGCCCGACCCGCGCCACCCGCTCCTGCGCCTGCCGGCGGGCTTCCCGCCAGCGGATCCGGCCGAGGAAGCCCCGCGGGTAGGACAGTCCCAGCATGAGGTTCTCCACCGAGCTGAGGTCGAGGAGCAGCCCCAGGTCCTGGTGGACGAAACGGATTCCGGCCTCGTGCGCCGCCGCTGATCCGAATTGCAACGGCATACCGTGCACCCAGACGCCGCCGCCCGGGTCCGGCCGATGGTAGCCCGCCACAATCTTGATCAGGGTGGACTTGCCGGAGCCGTTCTGCCCGACGAGGGCGTGCACCTTTCCCTCAGCGATGGCAAGATCGACACGGTCGAGGACCACCTGCCCGGAAAACGTCTTGGACAGGTTGCGGATGTCCAGGGCCGGCACGTTCGCCCGGTCCTCCTGCGACGCTGTCTCGACTTCGCCGTCACTCACCATTACTCAACTGACCTGACACCCCGCGCCTGCTGGGGCCGAAGAGTGCGTGAAAGAACGATGATCGCGCACTCTTCGGCGAACCGTCTGATTTCAGCTTGCCGTGACCTCAGAGACCCCACAGCTTCTTGAACGTGTCCTTGAAACCCGCCGGCCCGGGCCAGCCGTTCTTCTCGTCCACGATGGCCTTCGCCTGGTCGGGTGTGCTCACGAGATAGAACGGCGAGATCGCGGCCTTGCGCTCGTCCGGCAGCGACCACTGGTCGACTGCGACACGAGCCATCTGGTCCACCATCGTCCACATCGCGAGCTCCTGCGGGAGTGCGCTCCATGCCGTCGAGGTGCCGTTGATGACTTCGTTGAACTGCGGCTGCGCCCCCTGGGTACCGACCAGCTTCACCTTCCCCAACAGGCCGGCTGTCTTCAGGACGGCCGGCACACCTTTCTCAAGGCCGCTGTAGGTGAAGAAGACGTAGTTGACGCTGGGATTTGCCTGCAGGTAGGAGGAGATGCTCTGCGGCACGGCGCCACCGGCGAGGTCGTTGACCGTCGTCTCAAGATTGTGGATCTTGCAGCTGGGGCAGTTCTTGCCGAGCTCGGCCGTCACCCCGTCGGCCTGTGCCGTCAGAACCGGGTAGGAGGGGATCGTCACCTGCAGGATGTCGGCCTTGCCGTTCGAATCCACAGCCATGAAGTCGGCCATCGCGCCGCCGAAGGCACTGGCGGCGGTGGCGTCGTTGCAGTCCGAGAAAAGATTGTTGCCCGGTCCCGCGGGCACGTCCGTGGTGTAGCACATGAACAGCGGGATGCCCTTGGCCTTCGCCTGGTTCATCTGCTGCTTGAACAGGTCGACGGGAAAGCCGGTGGTGGCGATGTAGTCCACGCCGGCGTCGATGGCCTGTTGAATGGCCGAACCCGGATCGGTTGCGGTGGCGCTCAGCGTGGTCAGGCTCCAACCCAGGGCGCTGGTGGCGTCCTTGACGAAGCCAGCCAGGATGGCGCAGCTCGGGTCCGCGCACTGGACGAAGGCGACCTTCTTCTTCGGCGGCGCAGACTTCAGCGGCGTGGACTGAACGATGCTCGTCGGCGGCGTCAGGTACTTGGCGAGGTTCGCCTTGGCTGCTGCTAACGACGCGTCGGACGCCGGACTCGGGTTTACCGCCGCCGGCGTCGCCGAGTCCGAATCACTGCCGCACGCCGCGAGGAACAGCGCGAGGACCACGCCGACGACGAGGGGCATTACTCTTCGAGAACTGCGATGCATGTGATTACCCCGTCGGTCCTTGAAGGAAAAGGCAGGCATCCTGACACAGCGCCGGCACCGGCCGGCCACCGTCTCGGAATGCCGTCGCCGAGTGATAGAGGATCAGTTGGGAAACAGCTGGACGTGGGGAAGGACTGTCGGCGGTGTCGCACCTGGACGCCGAGTCAGAGCCGGATCAAGTGCCAGGAAAATTATTCCTCGCGATGTTCGCTGTCAAGGACATGCTCGGCGGCCCCCTTCTGGAGATCCACCGGGAACCAGACACGCCCGGCCGTCATCCAGTTGGCCGAAGTGCACGCGATCATGGTCCTTTTCGCGCGCTCGGAGGCCCCAAGAGTCGCCAGCCGCCGTGGCCACGGACGAGGTATGCCCTCCCCTTCGCCAACCGTCGGTACCGCCGGACCGGACACGCGAGCCAAGGAGATACCGGAGGGCGTCCACGCTGCCCGTATCAACCGTGGTCCACGTCACACGGAGACCATAAACGTCATGACGATTAACCGCAAGGGAGGGATGCGGGACGGTCACGCGCATCGGCCGGCACGGACGCCGGTCCTACGGGAGGGTCCCCTCGCCGGTGACTCCTCATGAGGAATACGGTTCCACGAGTTCGCCCGCGGCGTCACCGACGCCCACGGCGCCGATGCATGATCGTCGCCGTGGGCGTCGTGCAGGGCGAGCTCAGTCCACCGGATGTGTGCGGGAGTCGCTACCCACCACCAGGATCCTGCCGGGGGCACGTTCGCCGTTGGTCAACCAGTAGCCGCCGTCGCGGTGTAAGCCGACCTGCGCGGGCGGAGCGCACCTGCCATCGACCCGATGGGTGTCGAATCCGGTACTCACCCCGACGAAGGTTTCATGGCAGCTCGGGCAGTGGGCGGCGTTCAACGCCGTCCAACGGACACCGCATCGCCCACAGCTCAGCAGAATCGGTCGGTCGTATTCGACGTCCCGGCCAGCCACTGGCTCGCCCCCTCACCCATCCGACCTCGCACCCGCCACCGACCATGATGCGGTGGCTGGTGGTCGGTGGTGCGGGCAGGGGCGACCAGCCATGCGATGCCTCGCATGATAATGCGAAGCCAACCGGTCGGCCCGGTATGCGCGGGTAGCTGTCCGATCCCGTGGACCTGCCCACCGACACAACCGGCTGACACAACCGAATGACACAGCCCAACGACACAGCCGGACCGGCGTGAGGTCACGCCGGTCCGGCTGTGTCGTTGCGTACGGCGACCAGCACCGCGACGCCGTCAGGGTCCGGTAGCGGGTACCGGTCCGATCCCGGCGGTCGATGTCACCCCGGGAACCCACCACCGGTCCCGGAACCGCCGCCCGTTGCGGATCCGGATCCGGACCCGGAGCCGGAGCCGGCAACGCCGGAGAGGGCGTCCGCGGCGCTGGAGAGCGCACCGCGGGTGAGATTCAAGGCAGCATGAGCAACATCATTGGCTGTGTTCTCGCCCATGCTGCCGGGGTCGGCGCCATCGTTGCCGCCGGTGCCCGAGCCCGCGTTGGCTCCCGAGCCCGCGTTGGCTCCCGAGCCCGCGTTGGCTCCCGGGGCGGCGTTGGCTCCCGGGGCGGAGCCGAAACCTGAGCCAGAGGTGATGCTGGCGTTGGTATTGGTTCCACCAACGCCGGAGACGGCATTCGCGGCGCTGGACAGCGCACCGCGGGTGATGTCGACGGCTATGCGGGACACGTCACCGGCAGCACCGGCCGCCGTGGCGCCCGGGTCGCCGCCGGCGGTGAGGGAGGGGAAGGCGCTGGCCGGAGCGGCACCCAGGAGCGCGGCGAGCATCCCGGTGACGGTGACGACACCGGCACGCCGCAGGGTTCTGGCGGTCATGCTTGCCCCCAGCAGATATCCGAAGTGGACGTTTCCCTGGAAACGTAGGCCGTCGCGCGGGGTCGAGGCGTCACATACCGCGCACTGTGGTAATGGTTTCATCACAACGGACAACCCGGCGCGTAATCCATCAGATGATTCCGTGGTCAGCGCGGTTTCCCGGGCAGCGCCGTTACCCGGGCAATTCTGTTTTCCGGGCAGCGCCGTTACCCGGGCAGCGCCGTCGACGCTGCCATCAGGTCAGGCGATGCCCGCGGGGACTGGCGCGGTCGAAATGGGGGAACACCCTCGGTGCGCCACCGCGCATCACCATCGCGTGGCCGCACCGGATGCAGGGAGGTCATGATGTCCAGAACAGCGACAGAGCATCGAGGGTACGGCGACGCCGCCGGTGCAGTGTGGGCCGTCCTCCTTGTGCTGGGCATCGCCGTGACAGCACTCGGCGTCGTGCTCGTCGCGAACCCGTCCGACTCGGCGAGCACTCTGGCGATCCTGGTCGGGTTGGCTATGGTGCTGTCCGGGATCACCGAGGTGCTCGCGGCGGGACGGGCGCCGGAACCTGCCATGGCGGCCGTGTTCGGCGTCCTGCTGGTCGTGGGCGGAATCGTGGCACTTGCCTGGCCTGCTGTGACGCTCTGGGCGCTGGCTGTGATAGTTGGGGTGTCCCTCATAGTAGCCGGATTCATCCGGCTGATCATGGCCTCGGCCGCTCCGGCGAACGATCCTGGACGTGGGCGAGCCGCCCTGGTCGGCATTCTGTGCGTGATCGCCGGTATCGTGGCCATGTCCTGGCCGTCTGCGACCGTCTACGTCCTGGCCGTGGTCTTCGGAATCTGGGTGATCGTTCACGGGGTCACGCAGATCATCCTTGCGCTGAGCCTTCGCCGGGCGCTGGCGGCCACCGCCCCCTGATGGCGGATCTCCCGCGCTGAGAACCGCCTCCACCGGCGGTCCGCACTGAATCGGCACGACCGGCGGCGGGTGGGCGGACAGGCCACTCGGCCTTGTTCGCCATCGATCCGAGCCGCCCATCGAGCGCCATCGGCTGGAGTTCCTGCCGGGAAAGCGCCGCGTCTTGAGGCTGCGCAATCCGCTTCATAACGTCTGGCGTGGGTCGATTGACCGGGGTATTCCCGAAGACCCGTCGACCGAGAGGAGAACTCGCCATGGCAATCGAGAACGAAGAGTTGTTCGTGGAGAAGTACACGGAACTACTCCTGGCCGCGTGGCGGGACGATGCCGCGCTCGGGCGTATCCTGACCAATCCCGCCGCAGCCGCCGCCGAGTTCGGCCTGCCGGTCGACGCCGGTGCGACCGTTCGCGTCGACCGTTCCCAGCCCGAGAACCTCTACACCAAGGACGAGGTGGTCCGGGACTGGACGGCCACCGCCGGTGTGCACATTCTGCACATCCCCCGAGCAGCCCCTTGTCAATATGTCCGAACCGATCGATGCAGACCTCGACGCCGTCGCCGCGGGTCTGGTCGTCCTCGTCCTCGTCCTCTGACAATCACGCCACTGTCACCTGGCCTGTTGACGCCGTAGTCAGACAGGCCACGGTGCAGCGAGCGGAAGACGTGCCGGGCTCTCTGCAACCGGTATCCCGGCGAGCATCGGAGGATTTCATGACCTCTGTTGATTCCACTATCGTCCATCGCGCTGGGCCGACGGTGCCCGCACAGCCGACGGCTAGCCCC
>NZ_CAUVXP010000053.1:0-32899 GCF_963555955.1 Protofrankia sp. Cas3 | reverse complement strand
CCGGTGGCGACCGCGTCCAGCCCGGCGAGGACGGGATGCTCCCGGCCCGGGCGGGCGGTGGCGGCGGCGCTCTGCATAGATCAACGATAACCCGAAATGCCCGCAAAGTCGAACATTTGTTCGTACTGGGTGTGCATATCAGTCCGACCGCCACAGGATCCATTGCGGAGCGTGGCCCTTGGTCGGGTTGACATTCCTCGGACCTTCGTCGCTGGGCGAGACGGCCTGCACGCTGGAGATCTCCAACCGATCTGCGCGGCGGTTCGGCGGTCCGGCGCAGCTGGACGCAGGAGGCAACGCCGGCCGGTGTACGCCGCCGGAAACCAGCGGTTATCAGCTGGAGCCGTTCGTGGTTACGCGGCCACGCCGATCCCGGCAAAATACGTCTGGAAGGTGTTGGCCTCGATTCCGAATGTCCCGTCGTTCGGTGCCAACGCGATCGGGCGCCACCAGCTGATGTCGTACATGAACGTTGTTCCGCTGAGAACCCCGACCGTCGGCTCGGTGTTGCCCCATGGATTCCGCAGTATCAGGTACTTACTGCCGTCTCGATAGGCCCAACCAAGTATCGTATAACAATGTGACCCGACGATGTTCGTGTTGTCGTACACAATTTTCTTCGGGCTGGCCGATCCAGTGGAATATGTCCAGGCGGTCATCGGCCGGAATGTCCGGTAGCTCAGCGAGTTCGAGCGGACGACGTCCCACAGCTGGTCGCCTGATCGACTCGCCGTGTCGTAATAAGACGTGTTTCCGCCGGTGAGCTGGGCGGTGGCGGAGACGCAGTCGCCCCAGGCCGTGGCCGTTATGTCCGGTTGATCACTGGAGGTTCCGGTCTTGAGCTTTGCGTATGCCTTCTCATAGACGGCCGGCCAGATCTCACCGGCTTCGCTCGACCGGCAGTAGATGAATCCGCCGCCGCTGCTCAACGGCACTTTCTCGGTCACCTCGACGTCTCGGTCGACCGCGCCGCCGCTGTTCGGCTTGTAGAAGCGCACCATGTCGACGAAGGACTGCTGTGCCGATCCGGTCGCCCTCGTCAGCTGCCTGATCGAAAACGGCGTCGCCCAGGCCACCGCCGCGAGCGCCGCGATGTAGTAGCAGTTCGCCACTGCACCCTGAACCGGGTCGAAGTATTCCGCGGCTTCGTTGAAAAAGGTGCCCGCATCCGTCCACTGTGCGCCCGGTGGGGTCCAGCTGTTCGCATTCCCAGCTGGCTGCGGGTTGTAGCTCACGGTCCGCACGATGTCGGCCGTCAGGACGTGCGCGAGACGCCGCAGCCGGTCCTTTTCCGGTACGCGGAGGGTTAACAGGAGCCGGTTACCCGGCCCGGACTCGGCGCGTAGGACGGGTATACCACTTATGTCGTCGGTACCGAACTTCGCACCCAGGTCGCCGAGTACCTCGAGACCCTGGGTCAGATCAACCGATAGTTCCAGATCGTTGACATGCACGACTGTCTCGGAATCGAGCAACGGCGAGCGCACCTGCTGGAGGCGCAGGTTGGCATCGAGCTGGAGACCGGTATAAAGCGGACCTTCGTGTACCGGATCGAAAAGTTCCTCGTAGGGAGTCTGCAGGAGGTCCTCGAGCAGCGATCGCCGGTCCGTGACGGCGTTCCAGTCGATACGCCGTCCGGCAATAACCTCGGCCAACGGGTACGGATTGATGACACCGCACTGCTGTGCGACATCCGAATTCGGAGTAAAGCCTTCGTCTGACGGCATGCGCGGATCCTCCGGTCGTGCCCTGAGATGATCGGGCTTCCGCCCCTTCTGGCGAGCCCGACGCTAGAGGAACACCGTGGGGGCTGACCCGGGTGGTTTCACCGGACTTTTGGCGGCCGGACTTCCCCCGGGTTTCCCCGGGTTTTCCCTGGGCATTGGCGGCGGGCTCAGGGTCGCGGGGTTCGCCATGGGCTGGCCGGCCGCAGGAGGTCGGCTGATCGCAGTAGTACCTCGGCGAGCGTGCGGGCTTCTTCGGGCGTCAGGTAGGCGGCGGCCAGCGCGTCGAGCATCGGCGCGTCCAACCGAAGCAGGATCACCGCCGCCTGCCCCGCGGCGGCGGGCGGCTCCGGCCGGACAGTGATTTCTGCCTGGCCGATCCGGGTGGTCAGGACACCGTCATGCGGATCGTGGTGCACCAACGCCATGGTCATCCACTCCTCCCGAACCGAGTTGATCCTGGCCGACGTACTTGTTGGACTCCCGTTGGCCGGCCGGGGTTGCCCTGGTCGGACGTCGAGAACGCGACCGGCCCAGCGGCATCCTCGGGATCCCGGTGGAGCCCCGCTGTCGTCCCGGCGACGTTCGGCCACGTTGTGGTCCTGAGAGTGACGATACAGACGCGCAGTTGAATATTGCTGACGGGAATCTTGATCATTATGTGCGAACGGTAACTCGACTGTCATCAACAGCTCATAAGAGGAGGGGCGCGATGTCGACGATGTCCGAACGACCCGCTGCTGACGTGTCCGGGAATGATCACAATGATCTGTGTCACCCTGCCCTGATCCGTGGCCTGACCAGGCCGCGGATGGCGTTGCCGCAGACAGCCTCGGCGCGGTCTGGACGGGTGGGCACCGAGGCGGATCTTGGACGGCGGGCGTTCCTCCGACTGTCCGGCATGCTGACGGGTGGCGGCGTTCTGCTGGCCGCCTGCGGCTCGCAGAAGGCGGGCCCGCCACCGGTGCCGGCAGGGCCGAGCCCTCTGCCTGCACACACCGTCGCTGACTTCTGGGCAGGCAGGACGCGGGCGGGCCATCTGGACTTCGCGAACTGGCCGCTGTACATCGACACGTTTCCCGGCCAGAAAGACGGGCATCCAACGCTCGATCTGTTCACCAGGACGACGGGAATCACGGTCTCCTACCGGGAGGTCATCGACAACGACGAGTCGTTCTACGCGGGCTTCCGGGCGTTACTCGAGGCAGGCCGCCCGATCGGCCACGATCTGATGGTCATCACCAACGGTCAGGTGCTCGCGGAGCTCATCCGGCTGAACTACCTGGCACCGCTGGACGGGAATCGGCTGCCCACCTTCTTCGCCAACGCAGACGCGACCGTCGTGAATCCCTCCTACGACCGGGACAACAGGTTCACGGTCGCCTGGCAGTCGGGAATCACGGGGATCGCCTACGACCCGAACCGCACCGGCCGTGAGATCAGGAGTTTCAGCGACCTGTTCGACCCGGCCTTCGCCGGCCGGGTCGGGATGTTCGGCGACGTCCGGGACCTGCCGAACTTCACCCTGGTGGGGCTGGGGATCATGCCGGAAACATCGACCCCGGCGGACTGGCGCAAGGCCGCGGACACCCTACGCAGGCAGCGTGCTGATCGTATCGTCCACAACTACTACCAGCAGGACTACATCGAGCCACTCAAGAAAGGGGATGTGTGGCTCTCCATGGCGTGGTCCGGCGACATCTTCCAGGCCAATGCCGAAGGCGCGGACCTGCGTTTCGTCGTCCCGGACGAGGGCGGGATCCTCTGGACGGACAGCATGTGCATCCCGGTGACCGCACCGCATCCGGTAGATGCGATCACGCTTATGGACTTCGCGTACCAGACGGACGTCGCCGCGAAGCTGGCCGAAGGAATCAACTACATCACGCCCGTCCCGTTCGCCCGTGACCGGATCCTGCGGGACGCGGTCGCGGCCACTGGTGACCAGCGGGCGCAGCTGACCGCCACGGCCAACAGCTCGCTGGTCTTTCCCACCCGTGCAGATCTTGCCCGCCTGCACCGCTACCGGGTTCTGGACAGGGCGGAGGCCGTCGAGTGGAATGCCCTGTTCCAGCCGATTTACCAGACCTGATCATTATCGGGTATGTCGCCCGCCGCGGCGTTCACCGCCGTACAAGTGCCGCGTCGAGAGCGGTTGAAAGCAGGTCCACGTCGGCGAGGTCGATGACCAGCGGCGGGCAGAAGGCCAACGTCGAGGAACCGAGTGGCCGGACGATGACGCCATGGGCGAGCATGCGGTCGCGGATCTCCGCGGCGGCCAGACCGCCCGGCAGGTCCACCGCCCACATCGCGCCGTGGCCGCGGACGTCGGGGAGACCGTGCGCGGTCGCGACCGCGCGCAGTCCCGTCTCGAGGCGCTCGCCGATCACCGACGCCCGGCCTGCCAGCCCTTCGGATTCGAGTATGGCGATGTTGGCCAGCGCGGCCGCGCATGCCGCCGGATGCCCGGAGTAGGTGCCGCCATGGCGCAGCACCACGTCTGGACGGCGTAGCGGTTCGTGCACCGCGGGGCCGATGAGTACTCCGCCGAGGGGCTGGTAGCCGCTGGTCACGGCCTTCGCGAAGGTCACGAGGTCGGGCCGGACGCCGAAGTGCTGGGCACCGAACCAGCTGCCCAGCCGACCGAACCCGGTGATCACCTCGTCGAGGATCAGGAACGCGCCGTGGGCGTCGCACAGGTCCCGCAGGCCCGTGAGATACCCGGGGCGCGGCGGATACACACCGCCCGCCCCGATCACGGGCTCTGCGATGACCGCGGCCACCCGACGGGGCCTGTCCGTCATGATCGCTGCCACGGCATCCAGGTCGTCCTTGTCCACCCGGATGATGTCGCCGACACCCGGGCCAAAGCCGGCCCGGTTCGCGGGCAGGCCGGTCAGGCTCATGCCGCCGTAGGTGACGCCGTGGTAGCTCGGAGACCGGCTGATGATGATCGACCGCTCCGGTTCGCCGGCGACTGCGTGTGCCAGGCGGGCGATCTTCATGGCCGTGTCCACCGCTTCCGATCCGCCGCAGGTCAGAAACACCCGGGCGCCCGGCATGGGTGCCAACGCGGCGAGTCGCTCGGCGAGCGCGTCGGCCGCCGGGTTGGTGAACCGCTCGAACAGGTGGAAGGCGTCGAGTCGCCGCAGTTGCGCCGCCACCGCTTCGATGATTTCTTCGCGACCATGTCCGGCTGCGCAATACCACAGACTCGCCATGGCGTCGACGTAGCGCCGACCGGAGTCGTCCACAACGTGCGCACCCTTGCCGGAGACGATGCGGATGAACGAGTCCGGCGTCGCAGCCGGGCGCGCGAACGGGTGCAGTAGCGGCGGCAGCGCCGTGGTCCGATCGACACCGGTGGTGGAATCGTCGGTTTCTGACGGCGTGATGTGCACGGTGATCCGCCCCCCTCATGGACGTTCCACGCTGACTCGTGGCGCAACCATTCTCACTCCAAGAGCGCCTGGATATGCGTCCACCTCGGGCTGCGCGAAGGGGAACAGTCGGTATGGAGCCGACATTTCTCGTCCTGGCGTGTTCCTTGGGTTCCCTTGTCGATGAGGTGATCGGGCTACGCTTTCCGTACCTGACTAGAGGGCCAAAGGGCGCGCGACGATCGTCAGATCGCGCGCCCGCAGGCCGCAGTCCCGGTAGTACTACCGGAAGGGACGCGGGGAGTATGAGCGGAACGACAGCTGAGTCGAGGGCGGGCGCTTCACCCGCCGACCACGCCGACCACGCCGACCAGGCGGACCACGCCGACCAGGCAGACCACGCCGACCCCGTCGGCTCCGCCGGCTCTGCCGAGCGGACGAGCGCCCTCACCGAGCGGGAGGAGCGCCGCCTGGCTGAACGCACACCAGGCTCCCGGGCGATGCACTCCCGGGCACGTCAATCGATGACCGGTGGGGTGCCGTCGTCCTACCAGGCTCGCGACCCCTGGCCGATCTACCTGACGCACGGGCGGGGTTCGCTGGTGTGGGACGTGGACGGAACCGAGTACTGCGACTTCCACAACGGTTTCGGCTCGATGGTGCAGGGGCACGCGCACCCGGCGATCGTTCACGCCGTGCGTGAGCGGATCGGGCTGGGCAGCCACTTCGCGATGCCGACCGAGGACTCGGTGATCGTCAGCGAGGAGCTGGCCCGGCGTTTCGGGCTCCCGCAGTGGCGCTATGTCAACTCGGGGTCGGAAGCGACCATGGACGCGATCCGGATCGCCCGGGCGGTGACCGGACGTGAGACGATCATTAAGATCTTCGGCTCCTACCACGGTCATCACGACTATGTGATGGTCTCGATCGGAACTCCCTACGACGACATCGGGCCTGCCGATCACATGGCGTCGCTTGCCTACGGCGAAGGTATCCCGTCGGCGGTGGTCGACCTGACCGTGCCGGTGCCGTTCAACGATGCCCCGGCCATGGAGCGCCGGATCGAGGCGTTGGTGGCCCAGGGGCGTCCGCCGGCTTGTGTGATCATGGAAGCGGCCATGATGAACCTCGGTGTGGTCCTGCCCGAGCCCGGCTATCTGGAGGCCGTCCGGGACATCACCCGCCGGCACGGAATGGTGTTGATTTTTGATGAGGTCAAGACCGGCCTCTGCGTGGCGCCCGGGGGAGCGACCGAACGGTTCGGTGTGCGTCCGGACATGGTCACCCTGGCCAAGGCGCTCGGCGGCGGGCTGCCGTCCGGGGCCATCGGTGCCACGGCCGACATCATGGAGGTCGTCGCCACCGACCGGGTCAAACAGGTGGGGACGTTCAACGGCAACCCGCTGACCATGGCCGCCGCACGGGCCAGCCTGTTCGAGGTCCTCACTGCGGACGCGTATGTCCATCTCGACCGCTTGGGCGATCGGCTTATCGCCGGTTGCGACGAGATTCTCCGATGCCACGAGCTGCCCGGCTACACGGTCGGTATCGGTTCCAAGGGCTGCGTGCACTTCGCCGATGCCCCGATCCGGGACTATACGTCGTTCATGGCGCACCAGAACCCGGCTCTGCCGGAGCTCGCCTGGCTCTACAACGCCAATCGCGGCGTCCTGATGGCGCCAGGCCGGGAGGAGGAGTGGACGCTGTCGGTGCAGCACTCTGACGCCGATGTCGACCGCTACCTGGCCGCCTTTGCGGCCATGGCCCACGACCTCGCGGACGCGACGGTCAGCGGGTGAGACGGGTGAGACGGGTGAGTCGGGTGCGGGCATGACGTGGAATGCGTGGTTCGGTATGGTTTCCGCGGTAGATCCGTCTGCCGGGCACGCAATCGATGGTCTAGTCTGTTTGTTGGTGGCCTTTTCACTGAGACAGGCCCCGGTGGTCGCCGATGACGGCTAGGGCCTAGGAGCAGACAGCCTCTTGCGGCGTAGCCCCGTTCCATCCGTGCTGGTCAGCGGAGTGTGTATGGACAGGATCCTCACAAATTTCATCGGCGGCGCCGGTGTCGCCGGTCTCGACGGACGAACGATGCCCCTGGTGAACCCGGCCACGGCAGCGGTCTTCGCCGAGGCACCCGTGTCCGGACCGGCCGATGTGGACGTGGCGGTGCGCGCGGCGTCGGACGCGTTCGAATCCTGGCGTGACACCACACCGAGCGAGCGGGCCAGAGCCCTGCTCAAGCTCGCCGACGCCATTGAGGAACGCGCAGACGATCTCGTCCGGGCAGAGTGTGAGAACACCGGGAAACCGATCGCGCTCACCCTGGCTGAGGAGATTGCGCCGACGGTGGACCAGATCCGTTTCTTCGCCGGTGCCGCTCGGCTGCTTGACGGACGTTCGGCCGGCGAGTATCTGGCCGGGCACACAAGTTTCGTGCGTCGTGAGCCGGTCGGCGTCTGCGCGCAGGTCACCCCCTGGAACTACCCGCTGATGATGGCGGTGTGGAAGTTCGCGCCGGCGATCGCCGCGGGCAACACCGTTGTGCTCAAGCCGTCGGAGACGACCCCGGTCAGCACGTTGCTGCTGGCCGAGATCGCAGCCGAGTTCCTTCCCGCGGGCGTCCTCAACGTGGTATGCGGGGATCGGGACACCGGCCGGGCCCTGATCGCTCACCCGGTGCCGGCGATGGCGTCGATCACCGGCAGCGTCCGGGCTGGGATGGACGTTGCCCGGGCGGCCGCTGACACCCTCAAACGGGTCCACCTGGAGCTTGGGGGCAAAGCGCCGGTCATCGTCTTCGACGACGTCGATGTCGCTGCGGCCGCAGCGGGGATCGCGGGTGCCGCCTATTTCAACGCCGGTCAGGACTGCACCGCCGCCACCCGGATTCTGACCGCGCCCGGCGTCCACGACGATCTTGTCGCAGCCCTGACTGAACAGGCACGGGCGACCAGAACGGGCGCTCCGGACGAGCTGGACGCAGCCTACGGTCCGTTGAACAACGTCGGTCAGCTCGGCCGCGTCCACGCGATGGTGGATCGCACGCCGAAGCATGCACAGGTGCTCACCGGCGGGGCACCGTTGAACCGCTCGGGGTTCTTCTACCCGGCGACGGTTGTCGCGGGCCTGCGCCAGGATGACGAGCTGATCCAGCATGAGATCTTCGGACCGGTTGTGACGGTCCAGCGGTTCAGCTCCGAGGACGAGGCTGTTGCCTGGGCGAACGGGGTCGAATACGGGCTCGCGTCCAGTGTGTGGACGCGAGATCATTCTCGGGCGATGCGGGTTGCCCGCCGGCTGGACTTCGGCTGCGTATGGATCAATACCCACATTCCGTTGGTGGCCGAGATGCCGCATGGAGGCTTCAAGAAGAGCGGATACGGGAAGGATCTATCGGTCTACGGCCTTGAGGACTACACCCGGATCAAGCACGTGATGAGCAACATCGAGTTCTGACCGGCTAACCGTACCGTCAAGGTATGAAAAGTCCCAGCCGGCCGCAGGCGAGGTTCCAGGACCTGACCAGTGGCTTTGTTGTCTGCTTTGTCCGCCGGCCGGCCTGGTTGAGTGGTCGGCTGGTTGAGTGGTCGGAGGCGGCTATGCGCGAAAATCGTATCCGCGTTGCACATGATCTGGCAGGCATGCCCGCGGACCGTCAGGACGGCATGACTGGCGCCGCGGATCGCGGGGAGATCGACCGGGCCCACCCGCCGGGCACTTCCCGCTATGCCACCCGGTACGTGACCGTGCACGGATATCGTCGGGCCTACATCCGCGCTGGGCGCGGCCCGGCGTTGCTGCTCATCCACGGGATCGGCGACAGCTCGCAGACCTGGGCCGACCTCATTCCGTTGCTTGCCCGTGGCCGAACGGTGATCGCTCCGGATCTCCTCGGCCATGGTCGGTCGGACAAGCCCCGCGGTGACTATTCCATTGGCGGATACGCCTGCGGAATGCGTGATCTTTTGACGGTACTCGGCATCGATCGGGTGACGGTGGTCGGCCACTCCCTGGGGGGTGGGGTGGCCATGCAGTTCGCCTATCAGTTTCCCGAACGGTGTGAGCGGGTGGTGCTGGTAGGCACCGGCGGGGTGCGCTCCGACATCCATCCACTGCTACGCCTCGCGGCGCTTCCGGGTTCAGGACCAGTGCTCTCACTGCTCACCACGGCATCCGTGCGCCACATCGGCTGGACGGTGACCCGGGCGTTGCGTTGGCTGCGCACCGATCTGGGCCGGGATGTCGACGACCTGATGCGCACCCTGGAAGACCTGCATGTGGACACCGCTCGGGCGGCATTCCTCCGGACGCTGCGAGCGTCCGTGGACGGACACGGGCAGGCAATCACGATGTTGGACCGCTGTTACCTCGCCGCCGGAATGCCCTCTTTGATCATCTGGGGTGGGCATGACGCGGTGATTCCGCCGGAACACGCGCGGATCCTGCAGGCGGCGATGCCGGGTAGTCGCCTGGAGATCTTCGCCGACGCCGGGCATTTCCCGCACCGCAGCGATCCGGAGCGCTTTCGGGCGGTCCTGGAGGATTTTCTGTCCTCGACCCGTCCGGCAACGTACTCGGCCCGGCAGTGGCGGGATCTTATGCGTTCGAAGGGACGCCATCCCGACCAGCGGCCCGCCGGAAGCCGGAGTCGGAGCCGGCGGATGAGTCCGGCCGCCGGTGGGGAAACCGCGCTTGCAGCCGCTTCGAGTACCCCGGGCGACACCCGTGGCGGGGAAGGACCGGGCGTGCGGGGAGAGCCATGATCGTGGGTGCCGTCCTGGGTGGGGTCCAGTTCGCGGCCTCCCGCCGAGGTTCATACTGAGCAGGAGCCATGGGGTGTTCTCTGGACTGAACAACCGCGGTCGGTTGGCTGTGCGCACCTGGCCGGCCGTGCCGCTACCCGCTTCATCCGGACCCGCTTCAGCCGGCTCAGCCGGCTACCGCGCCAGATCGTCGAGACAGATGCCACTTCTTTGTTCCAACCCGCTATCGCATTGGGACACCGCGGCCCGCTATCGTGGAGTTCGTCGGGCGCGGTCATGCCAATGTGGCCTATCCTCGTTGTAGTAACTGAAGTCAGAGATATATCGGAGGTCGACCGTTGGCACGTCGTGCGCGTCTGAGCTGGCCGGAAGAGCGTCGCCAAGCAGGTGAGGTCGTCGTCCGCCGGGTTGACCCCGGCCGTGGCTGGACCCTTGAGCAGGCTCGTGATCTGGTGCAGCAGGGTTACTCTGTCGAACATGTAGCGGAACGGACAGGATTTCCGGCGCAGATGCTGAAAGTGGCTGCCGAGGAGTGAGCCGTTCGGCGAAGCGGTGCCAGTCATGAAATATGCACTCTCGGCGATGCAAATGTGGGCGGGATCCGGCTCGGTTCACCGAGGTGAGCCACGGGTCCGGTCGGCGTCACGTCAATGCGTCGAGCCAGTTACTCTGTGCAGTGTTGGGGATAGTGTTGGCAATCGCATCCAGGTCTAATTGAGTGATTGGTGTTTTGTGTCGGCCATTGCCGGCCGGCGATGATTGAGTGTTGTTTTTTGATCACTGGACGTGATGTGTACGCGTGATTGTTGTCTCGCTGTCGGTGGCGTGTACAAGGCGGCCGAGGTGGTCGGAGTAGACCCCGTCCAAGCCGAATCCAAGAAGGCGCTTCAGGGTACGGGACGACTGGGCATGCCAGCCGAACGCAAGAAGTCCGCGAGCGTGAACCAGTCGCACCATCGCGGCGGACCAGTCGTTGGCACGTAGGTTCAGCACGGTGGCCCCGGCTGTGATCGCACCACGGGTGTAAACTTCCAGCGCCGCAGGGACTGCGGCGCTCGGGCGCGCGTCCTGGTAAGTACGGATCTCCCGGATGGATGCGGAGTTCACCAGCATTACCGTCGCGTCGGGGTCGCCACGATTGTCGAGTTCGATGATCGGCCGCCACACGCGGATTGCGTCAAGGTTCCCGCACAGCCACAGCCGTCCCGCCGCGTTCACCGCACGGGCGCTTTCGACCACAGCCCGTGCGGCCCGACCCGTGGTGGCGGGCGGGTCTTTCAGATCCAAGCTGAGTTCAAAGTCGTTGCCACAGGCCGCGTAGAGGTCAGCCAGGCGCGGGAGCCACCGCGGGAGCCTGGCCGCCGGCGTCTGGCTGATCCGACGGCGCCGTCCAGGTGGTCCGAATACGCCGTCGTGATGCAACACCGGAACACCATCAGCCGTCAGCCACACGTCCGACTCC
Organism: Protofrankia sp. Cas3; assembly: GCF_963555955.1. NCBI lineage: Bacteria > Bacillati > Actinomycetota > Actinomycetes > Frankiales > Frankiaceae > Protofrankia > Protofrankia sp. Cas3. The sequence continues at coordinate 21,567 of NZ_CAUVXP010000053.1, read as the reverse complement.
AGGCCGCGCGCACCGCCCGTCAGCGCCCGGTGGAATGCCGCCAGGGTGTTCTCCCGCTGGAACACCGCGGGCGCCCCCCGGTGGGCAAAGCCGATCGGACGCCGTGCGCTACGGATCGTCAGATCGCGCGCCCGCAGGCCTCGGTCCCCGGAGCACTCATGGACGGCTGGTTCAGGATCTCCAGCGCCCGGGTGTGCAGCCGGCTGTTGCTTGTCAGAACCGAGCCGCCGGCCGGGTCGGGGCGTCCCGTGAGATCGGTGAAGGTGCCCCCGGCCTCCTCGACGATCACTTGCAGGGCCGCCATGTCCCACAGCGACACGTCGGGCTCACAGGCCAGGTCGACAGCTCCCTCGGCGACCATCATGTGCGACCAGAAGTCGCCGAAGGCGCGGGTCCGCCACACCGTCGCCACCAGGTTCATGAAGGATTCCAACCGACCGGCCGCCGACCAGTTCTCGATGGAGGCGAACGACATGTAGGCATCGGCCAGGTCCGCCACCGCTGACACGCTCAGCGAACGGATCTCGCCGGCCACCGTTCGGGTGTGCGCCCCGTGACCACGCGCAGCCCACCAGCGCCGGCCCATCGCAGGCGCGCTGGCGACGCCGACCACGACCGTCCCGTCGACCTCGAGAGCGAGCAGGGTCCCCCACACCGGCACGCCGCGAACAAAGTTCTTGGTGCCGTCCACCGGGTCGACCACCCAGCGGCGCCTGGCGTCGCCGACAAGGCCCTGTTCCTCGCCCAGGACCGCGTCGCCGGGGCGGGCCTGCGCCAGCCGTTCGCGGATCATCGCCTCCACCGCGGTGTCGGCGTCGGTCACCGGGGTGGCGTCGGGCTTGGCCTCGACCAGCAGGTCCACAGCCTGGAAACGGGCCACCGTGATGGCGTCGGCGGCATCCGCGAGGGCCAGGGCCAGGGCGAGATCGTCGGTCACCGGATGGTCGTCGGCAGCAGGGTTCGCCGGGTTTTCGGCGATACCGGCCGGCACGCCGCCGTGAAGGGGATCCGATTCTGTCTGTGCGGCATGGGTCACGCGGCGAGCGTACCGGGGCGGGGGTGGCCGGGCGGTGGCCGGCATGGCCGGCATGGGCGGATTTCCCGGTTGACTGTGGGTACCGTATGGAAAGGATGGTCGCGTCTGATATGCCCGGCACCTGACCTGACTTGACCGGCACCTGACCGGCTATGTCGTCGGGTCGGCTATGTCGGGTCGGCCGCGGACCGGGCGGCAAGCAGCCGGCGCAGGCTCGCGAGCCGGCCTGGGTCTGCCTGTCCGTCATCGACAGCCTGGTCCAGCGCGCAGTCGGCGAGGCCCGCCTGGTGGGTGCAGCCACCAGGGCAGGCAACCGCGGCCGGCGCAAGATCGGGAAATGCGGCCAGCACCCGGTCCGCACAGACCGCGCCCAGCCCGAATGAGCGCACCCCCGGAGTGTCGACGACCCAGCCCCCACCGGGCATCGGCAGGGCGATGGCGGCGGACGAGGTGTGCCTGCCTCGTCCGGTGACCGCGTTGACCGCGCCGATTGTCCGGGCGGCATCCGGTACCACCCGGTTGACCAGCGTTGACTTGCCGACGCCGGAGTGACCGAACATGACGCAGACGCAGCCGGCGAGCAGCGCCGTCAGCGCGTCGATGCCCGCATCCGGCCGGGTGGTCACCACCGGCAGGCCGAGCGGCCCGTAGAGCTCCCGCAGCGGCGTGTCGTCGGCGAGATCGGCCTTGGTGAGGCAGAGCACCGGCTCCAGGCCACCGTCGTAGGCCGCGACCAGGCATCGGTCGATCAGCCCGGTGCGCGGTGGTGGGTCGGTGAGGGCACAGACAATGACGAGCCGGTCGGCGTTGGCGACGATCGGGCGTTCCAGGGGATCGGTGTCGTCGGGGGTGCGACGCAGCACGCTTCGGCGTTCGCTCCGCCCGACGATCCGGGCAAGGCTGCCGGGCGAACCCGAGACGTCACCGACCAGGGCGACCTCGTCGCCGACGATCACGCTGGTCCGGCGCAACGAACCGCCGCGGACACCGGCGACCAGCACGCCGGTGGATGTCGATGGGCCGGCCGGCGTCCCGGCCGCCGGTGCCTTCGCAGCCAGGTGCCCGGTGACATGGCAGGTGTAGCGACCCCGATCAACGGCGACGACCGTGGCCGTCACCGCGTCGGCATGGTCGGGACGTTCCCGGGTTCGGGGCCGTGACCCGCGCCCGGCCCGGACCCGCACGTCGTCCTCGTCAAGCTCCCGCGGCATTCACCTGCGCCGTTCCAGCCCGCGGTGGCGGACTTCATCGTTGCCGGACTTCATCGTTGCCGGACCGTCTCGTCCGGCATCCCGGTACCGGTCAGCATCTGCGCCCACAGTCGATCAAAGTGTGGCACGGTCTTGGCGGTTGTGCCGATGTCGTGGACCAGCACCCCCGGTACCACAAGCCCCACCACGGCATACGCCATGGCGAGGCGATGGTCGGCCCGCGGGTCGAGGGCGGCGCCGGACAGCGGTGCGGGGGAGATGGCCAGCCCGTCTTCGGTCACGGTGACTGCCGCACCCAGGCGACCCAGCTCCGCCGCGAGCGCCGCGAGTCGGTCGGTTTCCTGCAACCGCAGGTGTGCGATGCCCCGCAGGCGGCTGGGCGAATCGGCGAGGACGGCGAGCGCCGCGAGCGTGGGAGCGGCCTCGCCGTAGTCGGTGAGGTCCACGTCGATGCCACGCAGGCGTTGCGGGCCGCGTACCTCGAGACCGACCGACGTCTGTGTGACGGCGCAGCCCATCGCGGTCAGCAACTCCGGGAGCAGCCGGCCGGGCTGCACGGTTGCGGCCGGCCAGTCGGCGAGGACGACGCGACCGCCGGTCGCCGCCGCCGCCGCAAGGAAGGCAGTCGCGCTGTTGATGTCGGGCTCGATGATGCGGTCGTGGGCGAGGATCCTGCCGGGTGCGACCGACCAGCGCGCCGCCACCCCCGCCTGGGTCCGGTCGACGTCAACCTCAACCGAGGCGCCGGCGGCACGCAGGTCCGCAACGGTCATCTCCAGGTACGGCCATGAGGGCAGCCGCGAGCCCACATGTCGGACGGTTACTCCATGATCATATCTGGGTGCCGCGAGCAGAAGCCCGGACACGAGCTGGCTGGACGTGGACGCGTCCACCGTCACCTCACCCCCGGTGAGGCGCCCGCGGCCATGCACGGTCAGTGGCATCCGGTTGCCGTCGATGCGTGCGCCCAGGGCCCGCAATGCATCCAGGAGAGGGTGGAGCGGACGTTCACGCATGCGCGGGTCGCCATCGAACACCAGGTCACCGTGGGCCAGTGTGGCCAGCGCCGGGGTGAACCGGGCGACCGTACCGGCGTTGCCGCAGTCGATCAGAGCACCCGGGGCAGCCCGCAGCGGGAATTCACCGTGGACGACCCAGTCGCCGCGGTCGTCGAGCACGGCGACCCCGAGCGCGCGCAGCGCGGCGGCCATGAGCAGCGTGTCGCGTGATCGCAGGGGCCGACTCAGCCGGCTCGTGCCGTCTGAGATCGCTGCCAGGATCAGCGCCCTGTTGGTCGCCGACTTCGAGCCCGGCATCATCACGGTCGCGTCGACTGGTCGTTGCGCCGTTGGTGCCGGCCAGGGGTCGATAGGCACATCCGTGGTGACGGTCACCACCTCAGCATGCCGGAAACCGCCTTGATCGGGCCAGGCCCGGCCCGATCAGCCGGCCCGATCAGCCGGGGCGGTCAGCCGGGGCGGCGGGCACTGGCCACAAGGTGGATGCCGATCGACTCGCCCTCGCGTTCGGCGGAAAGCTCGACCTCGGTCCGGACGAGGGTGGGGAAGCAGGACACATCGGAGGCGACGGCGCGCGTCACCGCCTCGGCCGACAGCACCGTCCGCGGACGGATCCAGTCGACGTCGAGGCCCGCGCTGGTCAGTAGCGCGTGCAGTTCCTCCGGCCAGAAACAGCGGGTGATGGAGCCGTCCTCGGCGGGGACGAGCACGACATCGGCCCGGGGCACGTCCGACAGCTCTGCCCAGCGGTGTTGTTCGGCGAGACGGGCGAGCCCGAGCAGGAGCGAGTCGACGCACAGCAGCAGTCGCCCACCGGGGCGCAGCATGCGGTAGATCTCCTCCAGGGTCGTCTCGGTGGCCAGGCAGAACGACAGCGCCCGGCCCTCGGCGAGGACGGCGTCGAAGCTCGCCGGAGCGAACCAGTCCAGCGATCGGGAGTCGCCCGCGACGTGCAGGAACCTGCCCTGGCCGGGCGTGGCGTCGCCCAGCTGCGCCCGGCTGCGCATGTTGACCACGCCGGGATACGAGGGGTCCAGACCCTTCGCCGAGGGGACGACTCGCACGACGTCGTGCCCGGCTGCGACCATTTGACGTGCGAACCGCGTCCGCGGGCCGGAGACGTCCAGGACCCGGATCTGTGTCGTCGGCAACCAGCTGGCCAGCTGGGTCGCGGCGACATCCTCGTAGAACGCCCAGTACGGATCATCACTGTCCGTGGGTGTCTCGTAGACGAGGGTCGTGGTTCGTCCGCGCGGCTGAGCTGGCTCGGCGTCGAGACGGGGCAGCATGGACTTTTCCTACCCTTCAAAGGGAGAAGATGCGAAACACGTCACACAGGTTCTCGGGAAGTCTGACAGATCTGGATGGTCAACGGTGACGTATCTGTCACGGAGGTGACCGTGGCTGGCGGGTCCCTTCCCGAGGTGCCTTCTCTGGAAGTTGACGGAGGGCGGGTGTTTCTGGTTCCCGCGCCACGCGGGTCGTGTGGGCTTGTTGTGCTTCTGCACGGTGCAGGTAGTGGAACCGATGTTGGCGTGTTGTCCGAACTTGCGGTGCGACTGCCGGGGATCGGGGTGAGCGTCGCCCGCCTGGAGATGCCGTACCGGGTTGCCGGCCGCCGTGCTCCGGATCGTCCGGCAAGGCTGGACGCAGTGCTCCGGGCGACCCTGGACATGTTGCCCCAGCCGCGTCCCGTCGTTCTGGTGGGACGGTCGATGGGATCGCGGGTGGCGTGCCGCTGCGCCGCTTCGGTAGCGGCCGTGGGAGTGGTGGCCTTCGGCTTCCCGCTGGATCCACCCGCCGCGGACCGGCCGTCGAGGTTGCCGGAGCTACTCGGCGCCGGCGTCCCCGTCCTCGTGGTGCAGGGCGACCGGGACGCGTTCGGGATGCCGGTCCCAGCTCCGGATCGCGACATCGAGGTGCATGTCCTCGCGGGCGCTGATCACGCCATGCGGACGCGTCGCCGGGACGGCCGGACCGAAGCTGACGTGATCAATGAAGCGGCCACGGTCGGAACGGAGTGGATCCGGCGGCACACCATCGGGTGGTCGGGAATCCCGACACCCGGTCGAACGGTTATGCAAGCCGAAAGGACCCTTCGGACCGTCGACGCGGCCGGACTACCCCCAGATCATTTCGTGTCCCGGTGATTGCGTCGTCTCCGGTTAGCCAGGGACATCCACTCGGAGGTTTGATGACTGCCCAGTTCGCGAGCGCGCCGGTGCCCAGCGTCGGCGACGCCGCGCCGACGCCAGTTGCGCAGATGCGGCCACTCGACGGCCGCACGGATGCCCCGGGCCGTTGTCCCACCGGACCGGTGGCTGGTTCCCCCGGCCGCTTTTCTGCCCGCGCGGCTGCACCCGGCGAGGTATCGTCCGTTTCAGCGGTCGGTGGCGTGCCCGTCAACCGGCGTCCCGCGGACGGTCCGAGGTACGAGGGAGTGGTCCTGGTCGACGAGACTGCCGAAGAGCGCGCCAGCCGTTTCGAGCAGGACGCCCTGCCTTTCCTTGATCAGCTGTATGCGGCGGCGCTGCGGATGACGCGGAACCCCGCCGATGCCGAGGACCTGGTGCAGGAGACCTTCGTCAAGGCCTTCGCGGCTTTTCACCAGTTTCAGGAAGGTACGAACCTCAAGGCCTGGCTCTACCGGATCCTGACGAACACGTTCATCAACACCTACCGCAAGCGGCAACGCCAGCCGCTGCAGAGCCCGACCGAGCAGGTCGAGGACTGGCAGCTGGCCGACGCGGAATCGCACACGTCCAGTGGGCTCAAGAGCGCTGAGACCGAGGCGTTGGAGCACCTGCCAGACAGCGACGTCAAGGAAGCTCTGCAGGCGCTGCCCGAGGATTTTCGGATGGCGGTGTACCTCGCGGATGTCGAGGGCTTCGCCTACAAGGAGATCGCGGAGATTATGGGTACCCCGATAGGTACCGTGATGTCCCGGTTGCACCGCGGTCGCCGTGGCCTGCGCACCTCCCTTGAGCACTATGCCCATGAGCGGGGTCTGGTTCGCGCCGGTCGTTCCGAGGTCGATGGCGGTGGATCGTGAGCTGTGGTGACCCGCACAGCGTCGACTGCGGCAAGGTGCTGGAGGCCGTCTATCTGTATCTCGACGGCGAGATTGACTTCGACCATAAGTACCTGATTCGTACGCATCTCGACGAATGCTCCCCGTGTCTTCGGCAGTTCGGCGTGGAGCACGAGGTGAAGCTTCTGATCGCCCGCCGATGCGGGGGCGAGCGCGCTCCGGACACTCTTCGAAAGAGTGTTCTGGAACGCTTGCGGGCGGCACGGGCTGACGCGGCCAGGGCCGAGTTTCGCGCCGAGTGAGTGCAGTGCCCGGCGGGGGATGGTCAGCCTACGCTGGCTCAGCGCCGACCACTAAGCTCGGGAGCCGTGCGTATTCTCGTCTCCGGCGCGGCCGGTTTCATCGGTTCCACGGTCACTGACCGTATGCTCGCCGACGGCCACGACGTCGTCGGGATCGACGACCTGTCCACTGGGCGGCTTGAGAACCTGGCGCAGGCTTCCCTTGACGCCCGGTTCTCGTTTGAGAAGGTCGATGTCACCTCATCTGATCTTGATGATGTGGTGGGGCGGGTTCGCCCGCATGCGGTGTTGCACCTGGCTGCGCAGATCGATGTGCGGGTGAGCATCAGAGATCCACTTCTTGATGCCCGGTTGAACGTGCTTGGCACGATCAACATGTTGGAGGCGAGTCGAAAGGCCGGCGTCGGGAAGTTCGTCCATACGTCGTCCGGTGGTTCGATCTACGGGACGCCCCGGCATCTGCCGGTCGACGAGACCGCGCCGGTGGCTCCCGAGTCCCAGTACGCGGCCGGGAAGGCGGCTGGCGAACTGTACCTGTCGGTGTACCGAGCGACATATGGTCTGGCGACGACCGCGCTTGCGCTCGGCAACGTCTACGGGCCGCGCCAGGATCCGCACGGCGAGGCCGGTGTGGTAGCGATCTTCGGGACGGCCATGCTCGAGGGACGTCCGACCATGATTTTCGGTGATGGTGCCACCACTCGCGACTATGTCTTCGTCGGCGATGTCGCGGACGCCTTCGCTCGCTCAGCCTCGGTGGATGCGGCCAACGGCGAACGGCTCAACATCGGGACGGGTACCCAGACCGCCGTCCGGGAACTGCACAGCAGGCTCGCGGGGATCATCGGGGTGGCCGACACCCCGGAGCTCGCGCCGTCGCGCCCCGGGGAGCTGGCGCGGATCGAACTCGATGTCAGCAAGGCACAACGGCTGGTCGGTTGGCGACCTCAGGTTGATCTTGATGGTGGCCTGGGTCGCACCGTCGACTGGCTGCGGCCCCGCGTCGGCACCGGCTGAGAGTGCCCGGCAACAGGGGTGCGTGCCCCGGCCCCGGTGTGTGCCCCGGCCCCGGCTTGGGGGCGGGGCACACACCGGGGCGGACGTTCGACCGCGGCCCGCCGGCGCCGGCTCAGGTGTTGGGGCGTTTGCCGTGATTGGCCTTGTGCTTGGCGCGTGCGCGCCGCTTACGCTTCTTCTTCGCCACGTCGGGTACCTCCTTTCCGCTCCGGTCATCCTGTCACGGGCGCTCGGTCGGCCGTGCCGCCGCGATGGCCGCCACCGGGTCCGGATCCGTTGGAGGAGTAGGAGAAGCTGCACCGGAGGTTATGGACCGCGTCACGCGGACGCGGCGAGCCTCCAGGGTGCGGCGCGCCCGCACCGGTGCGACCGCTCCGAACAGCCCTGCGCCGGCGGCGATCAGCACGTCGCCGATGCTGACCACGGCCGGCGCGTTCGGGAATGCCAGCGGTATCACGTCCGTCGCCGGACGCAGGACCGTGGCGGTGTCCCCCGGAGTGTACTGGGAGGACGCCCACACCTCGCTGACCGCGATGCCGGCGCGTTCGGCTCCCGACAGTGACACCGGCATCCGACCGCCGTTGGCGAGGACCACCACCGTGTTGAGCGTGATCCCGGCCAGCAGCAGACCGAGGCCCGGTAGTCGGGAGTTCGCCGCCGCGAAGAGCGCGACGGTCACCATGGCCGTGACCCAGGCGGCGACCTGGACGCCGGGGATGACCCGCCCGAGGACCAGCGCCGCGAACGCGGTCGCGAACATCCACGGGCGTGCCACATAGATCCGAACCAGGGCGTCCGGCGTCCCACCACGAATCAGCCCGACCGTGACGCCACCGATCAGGGCGAGTACAAGGAGAACGAACACCCTCGTAGTGTGCTTGGTCCGCGCAGCGGTGGACCGCAGGGGCGACATTCCGGCATGTCTGATTTGCCGCGCGCCGCGGTCCCGATCGGCTGGAGGACCAAAGGGCGCGCGACGATCGTCAGATCGCGCGCCCGGAGGTCATAGTCTCCGGAGCGTTGCCGGAAGATCATAACGGAGGTTGGCCACCGCCGGCTTTGGGTGGATCGGCCGTTGAACCGGGACTTTCTTTGTCGCCGTGGCGCGCAGCGGTCGCGTCCGGGTGCGCACTACGCTCACGGTGTGCGTTTGTCCGGTCGGCAGTGGGAAGGGGAACCGTGGCCGAGGAAGTTCGAGCCGAGATGGTCGCCAACGTGTGGAAGGTCGTGGTCGGTGTCGGTGACACGGTGTCGGCCGGGGACACGCTCGTGATCCTCGACTCCATGAAGATGGAGATCCCGGTGCTCAGCGAGGACGGCGGTCGGGTCGCCCGGATCGCGGTACAGGAGGGGGACGTCGTTCAGGAAGGCGACCTGATAGCCCTCCTCGACGGCCTGCCAGCGGCCTGACCGTGACCGCACAGGGGCTCAGCCGACGGTTGAGCCGTGTTCGCTGCAACGTGCCGTCCACCCGGTCGGTGTGACCTGCACGACCAGCCGTCGACGGCAGCTCTGGCAGAAGCGTGGCGGTTCCAGCAACCGGGCCCGGTGACAGGCGTCGTGCTCTCCGTCGGAGAGCAACCGTCCGCACCGGTCGCAGAAGGCCGTTTCCGTTCCGCTGACAGTCATGCCACTGAGATTAGAGCGCCCGGCCCCGCGACGCCGCGTCCCTGTTGTCGGGCGCTCTTTGGCTTCCCGGGGCCGCCGGGCGCGCGGTGGGACCATGATTGCGCGCCCGACGGAGTCGTCGATGATGCGGTCAGTCGTCGATGATCCGGTCAGAAGGTGGCCTGCATCGACTTGATCGGCATTTTGAGGTCGGCGAGCATCGCAAGGTCCGCCTCGGCCGGGCGTCCCAATGTCGTCAGGTAGTTGCCGACGATGACGGCGTTGATGCCACCGAGCATCCCGTCGACCGCCAGGTCGCCGAGGGTGATCTCACGACCGCCGGCGTAACGCAGGATGGTGCGCGGTAGCGCGAGTCGGAACGCGGCGATCGTCCGCAGCGCGTCGGTGGCGCTGATCACAGGTAGGTCCGCGAAGGGTGTACCGGGCCGCGGATTGAGGAAGTTCAGCGGCACCTCATCGGGCTCCAGCGCGGCGAGCTGCCCGGCGAGCTCCGCCCGTTGCTCCAGCGTCTCGCCGACACCGATGATCGCGCCGCAGCACAGTTCCATACCGGCCGCTCGCACCATCTCGCAGGTCTCCCACCGTTCCTGCCAGCTGTGGGTGGTCACGACCTGGGGGAAGTGCGAACATGCGGTCTCCAGGTTGTGGTTGTAACGGTGCACGCCCATGTCGACGAGGGCGTCAACCTGTTCCTGGGTGAGCATCCCGAGCGAACAGGCGATGTTGATGTCCACGGCGGCGTGGATCGCGGCGATGCCCGCGCGGACCTGGCTCATCAGCCGCTCATCCGGGCCGCGTACGGCCGCGACGATGCAGAACTCGCTGGCGCCGGTCTCCCTGGTCGCCTGTGCGGCCTGGACCAGCGACGGGATGTCCAGCCAGACTGCGCGGACCGGCGAGTCGAACTGCCCGGACTGGGAACAGAAGTGGCAGTCCTCGGGGCAACCGCCGGTCTTGAGACTGACGATTCCCTCGACCTCGACCTCCGGGCCACACCAGCGCAGCCGCACCTCATGCGCGAGTGCGAGCGCCTCGCTGATCCTCTCGTCGTCGAGCTGCAGTACAGCCAGTGTCTGCTCGGCCGACAGGCCGTTACCATCCTCCAGTACCTGACTACGCGCTACCTGCAGGATGTCGGTGGAGGTACTGACGTCTTCGCCTGATTGGCGTGCGGCGGGCGGGGCGGTCGCTGACGATGGCGGCACGGTGGTCTCCCTGTGGTCCGACGTGGACCTCGACTCGTCTGACGGTGCGGAGCTGCGGAGGTGTGGCGGTGTGGCGGTGTGGCGGTGCGTCGGGCGGCTTCACGTTCGGCCACGCTCGTTTCCCACGGTGGACGCTCGCACACCGGCGGAGGTTCACGCGCGCTCGTCGGCGATAGTTCTCAGTCAGGTCCGGTCGGTGAACAACTGCCCGACACCTGCTGTTGCCCATCGTGTCACGGAGTGTGTCTCTCTCGGAACTGTTGGGCGTTGAAGGTACCGCCCAACGCAGGTGCGAGGCACGCTCGGGCGGTGTCACGGAAGGACGCCGCATCCGCGGCGCCAGACCCGGCTGGTAGCGCTCCGGCGAGCGGGCGGGCGGCCAGCATCTCCAGGTCGCTGATGTTCGAACGGCAGGCGAGGTCCGGATCGGACGGCCAGGAACCGATGACCAGACCAGCCAGCTCCAGGCCACGGTGGGCCAGCGCCTCCAGGGACAGTGCGGTGGCGTTGAGGGTGCCGAGGTCGGCCGCACTGACCAGCAACACCGGCGCAGCCAGCGCGCGGGCGAGATCGGCCACGGTGGCGCCTTCGTCGTCGTAGCGGACCAGCAGCCCGCCCGCGCCTTCCACCAGGACGAGCCGCCGACCCCGGGCGAGCTCCGTTACCTGTCGGGCGACGTCGGCGAGTTCCACCGGAGGGCGTCGGGTGAGCCGGGCCGCCGCGGCCGGCGAGAGCGGCGCCGGGAAACGGGCGCACTCGTGCAGGTCCTCGACTCCGGACAGCTGCCGCACATGGTCGAGGTCGCCGGGCTCACCTGGGCCGACGCCGGTCTGCGCGGCCTTCACCACGGCGACGTCGATGCCCCGGTCCCGGGCCAGCGTGGCCAGCGCAGCCGTGACAACGGTCTTGCCGACACCGGTTCCGGTCCCGGTCACCACGAGCACCGTCACCCGGGCGCACCCGGAGTCAGCGCACCCGGAGTCAGCGCACCCGGGGCCGGTGTGCCCAGAGCGGTGGCGAAGGCGGTCGCGGCGTGGGCCAGGTCGGAGTCGGTGAGGTCGGCGCGGGCCGCGATCCGCAGCCGGCTCGTCCCCGGTGGCACGGTCGGGGGACGAAAACAGCCGACCGCCACACCGTGCGCCCGGCAGACCGCCGCCGCCTCCACCGCGCGTGCGGGTTCACCCAGGATGACCGATACCACCGCTCCGGCCGGCTGGGGCGCGGCCGTGAGCGCGGCGAGCTGGCTGGCCCGCCGTCGCACGTCGTCGGCGAGTGCGGGAGTGGCGGCCAGCAGCTCGAGCGCCGCCAGCGCGGAGCCGGCGCAGGCCGGGGCGAGTCCGGTGTCGAAAATGAACGTGCGGGCGGTGTCGATCAGATGCGCACGGACCGCTGCCGGGCCGAGCACCGCTCCACCCTGGCTGCCCAGGGCCTTGGACAGCGTCACGGTGGCCACCACATCCGGCTCGCCGGCCAGTCCGACGTCCGCGAGCGCTCCCCGGCCGCCCGGGCCGACGACGCCGAGACCGTGCGCGTCGTCGACGAGCAGCAGCGCGCCGTGGGCCCGGGCGACGGCGTGTAGCGCCGGTAGCGGCGCAAGGTCGCCATCGGCGGAGAACACCGAGTCGGTGACGACGACGGCGTTGCGCCACGGCTGCCCGGCCAGTGCCGTGTCGACGGCATCGACGTCGGTGTGCGGGACGATCACTACTCGTGCCCGGGAGAGCCGGCAGGCGTCCACCAGCGACGCATGATTGCGCTCATCGGAGACGATCAGGTCGTCCGGACCGGTCAGCGCGGTGAGAACGCCCAGGTTGGCCGCGTATCCGGTGGCGAAGACCAGCGCGGCGGCGAAGCCGGTATGGGCGGCGAGAGCGTCCTCCAGGTCACCGTGCAAGGTCGTCGTTCCGGTCACCAGCCGGCTTCCGGTGGAGCCCGCGCCCCAGGTTCGAAGCGCCCGCACCCCACCGTCGACCACGTCGGGATGACGCGACAGCCCCAGGTAGTCGTTGCCGGCCAGGTCCAGCTGGCGGGGTGGGTCGCCGGCGGCCCAGGCGGCGGGTGTGCGCGGATTCACAGTGCGCCGCAGGCCGGCCTCCTCCCGCTGCCGGGCATGGCCGGCCAGCCATGCGAGCGGGTCGTGTGCGGGGTGACCTGCGAGGGGATGCACAACGGAAGCCTATGGTCGACCGGCATGAGCTGACGAGGGATCAGGTGTTCGACGTGGCACCGATATACGGCCGGGGCTCCGGCGGTGGCACCGCGTCTGGCAGTCTGCCTTGCGTGGGAACGCTGGCGGACCTTCTGCGCGAGAGCACCGATCTCGGCGCGGATGACATCGATCATCTTCATGCCCTGGTGGCGGACTGGGCCCTACTGGCCGATCTGTCCTTCGCGGACCTGTTGCTGCTGGTTCCCAGTCGGGCCGTGGTGGCCCGTGGCGGGTCCGGTCCAGGAGCTGAGTTTCTGGTGGTCGCGCAGGTGCGGCCGACCACCGGGCCGACGGCGTATCACAACGACGAGGTCGGCAGCGTTGTGATTAACAGGTGGGTGGTGCAGAACTCGTGGCGGGAACGCCGGATCGCCCGCGAGGGCGAGCCGGAGTGGGACGGCGGCGTGCCGGTCCGGACCGAGGCGATCCCGGTTCTGCACTCCGACCGGGTGATCGCGGTACTGGCGCGGGACACGAACCTGGCCACCACCCGCACACCCAGCGCCCTGGAATCAGCCTACCTGCAGTGCGCGAACAACCTGGCGCTGATGGTCGCACAAGGGGCCTTCCCGTTCCGGGGAAGTGCGGCCGAGCTGCCCGAAGCGCCCCGGGTCGGTGACGGGATGCTCCGCCTGGATGGTTCGGGAAAGGTCATCTTCGCCAGCCCGAACGCGCTGTCTGCCTACCGCCGCCTCGGGTACACCGGCAACGTCACCGGTGAGGATCTGCGGTCGGTACACCGGACGCTGAGCCTGCCGGCGACCACCCCGGCCGTGTGGCACGCGATCGGTCGCCGCCGGCCGGTTGAGGTGGAACTGGCGGTCGCCAGCACGGTGGTGCTGTTGCGCGCGATCCCGCTGTTCCCAGGGGCCACCCGGGAGGTGCTCGTCCTGGTCCGCGATGTTTCCGATCTTCGGCGTCGCGAGGCGCAACTCCTCAGCAAGGACGCGACCATCCGGGAGATCCATCATCGGGTGAAGAACAACCTGCAGACGGTCGCGGCTCTGCTGCGCCTGCAGATGCGTCGGACCAAGGCGGATGAGGCACGGCTGGCGTTGCGCGAGTCGGTGCGCAGGGTGACATCGATCGCCGTGGTCCACGAGACGCTGTCGCAGAGTCTCGGTGAGTCGGTGCCCTTTGACGAGATCGCCGATCAGATCACGTCGGTCACTGTTGATCTTGCTTCGACCGGAACGCGCGCGAACACGACCCGCAAGGGATCGTTCGGCCGGTTGCCCGGCGAACTCGCCACGCCGTTGGCGCTTGTGCTTTCCGAGCTTCTGCAGAATGCTGTCGAACATGCGTTCGATGGTTCGGCCGGCACGATCGAACTCCGCGTCCACCGTGGTGTCGACCGACTGGACGTGGTGGTTGCCGATGACGGCGCGGGGTTGCCCGACGATTTCCAGCTGGAGCACTCGCCCAGGTTGGGCCTCCAGATCGTCCGCCAACTCGTGCTCGGTGAGATGCAGGGAGCGATCCGGCTCCAGGCCGGACCGGAGCGTGGTACGGAGGCCCTGTTGTCCATCCCGTTGCCACCGTGAAAATTTTTTTGAAGATCCACGTTACGAGGACCGTCGAGGTGGGTACAGCACCACCGTGCCTGGCGCCGTCCCACCCCGTTCTGGCCCCCCATGTCTTGCTGTATCGACACCTGTACAGCGGGTGTCGATAGTTCCGTTCGCAGACTGCGCGAATACGGACGGGAACGGCATCAAGGCACGCGGCAACACCCCTGGGGCCGATGCGTCACTTCCGGGCCACCTGGGACGTCGTCATGCAACTTGTGCCGGGTTGGTGGTGGTGGGTAATCAGGCGGTGCGAACTCGGGTGCGCGCAGTGCGTTTGAGTGCACGGCGTTCATCCTCGCTCAAACCGCCCCAAACCCCGGAATCTTGCCCGGTGTCAAGTGCCCAGCTCAAGCAATCACTTGTTACAGCACACCGCCTGCAGACGGCCTTTGCTTCTTCGACCTGGCGTTCAGCCGGACCGGTTGTACCGATCGGGAAGAAGAGCTCGGGATCCTCGTCACGGCAGAGCGCTCTATGGCGCCAGTCCATGCGTACAACTCCCTCTCTCGTCTCGGGCCACACTGCACGTGAGACGCTTTGCGAGCCGCTACGGTTGCGCCGCACTTCCCGACAATCATTCGGATGTCGGATCCGTGCGGATTCTCGATCTTTCGACCGCCTGCACCCTCGCGCGTGAGCCCGAGGTGTACGTGGTCCATCCACCTCGGACATTCGCCACCCTCCCACCGCAACTGCCATGCGCGCAAGAACCTGGAAGTGGCTTCGCACCCCTTCCTGCCTGCACCTGTCCCGTCGAGACACAGGTGGACCACGCCTTGCGGTTGGTCGAACGACGTTGACAGACAGACTCTCCCAGCACTGCCGACCCAGTGAACGCACATGTCCGGGGGATCTGGAGAACATGCCGGATTGGCCTTGGCTGTCGCCGTCCACGGGTTTTGTGCTTACGCGGATCCCACCGGGAGGTCCCTGCCGATGGCGGTCATGGCCGTGATGGCATCGTTGGCTCATGCAGGTTCTTGGTCATCGCGGTAGCCGGACTCCCGGCCCGGAGAACACCGTTGAAGCAGTGGACGCCGCGTTGCGGGCCGGTGCCGATGGTATCGAAGTGGATGTACGGCGCAGCGCCGACGGCGATCTGGTGTGTGTCCATGACGCCCGGATACCGGGCCGGCTGACCGGCCGTGCTGTGATCCGTCGAACCACCCGCGAACTGAGCCATCTCGGTGTGCCCACCCTGACCGACGTCCTTGACGTCTGGAACGGCCGCGGCCGGATCATCCTCGAGGTCAAGAACCAGCCGGGTCAGCCGGACTTCGACGCCCCGCGGGAGGAGACCGCCCGGATCCTGATCGACCTTCTGCGAGCTCGCGGGTTCGGCCGGGTCTCCGGCGCCGTCCCGCAGGCCCCGGCGGCCGTGACCGTCTCGTCGTTCGACTGGTTCGCGATCGAGGCGGTGCGCGACGCCGAGATCGCCGTGAACACGGCCTTCCTGACCATGCCGCGAATGTCGGTGGCCGGCGGCATCGCCTATGTGCGGTCGGCGGGACACCAGGAGCTGCACGCTCACGTCTCGTCCGTGCTCGGTTCGGCGGCGATGCCCGAACGGGCCCGGGCGGCTGGAGTGGGTCTGGCGACGTGGACGGTTGCCTCGGTGGCCGACGCCGAGCAGTTGCGCGACGCCGGCGTGGATGCGGTGATCTGCGACGATCCAGCGGAGCTTGTCCGCACACTCAGACGATGACGCGCAGGGCCCTTGGCGTGGAGCTGACCGTCAGTTCCGTGTGCGGCCCGAGGTACTCGCCGTCCAGCTGCAACGGGATCGCCTGCGCGGCCGTCAGCGTGATCCGCGCCTGGTCGTGCAGGGCAAGAACATCGCGGCCCTGAGGTCCCCGGGAGCCGTGCAGCATCTGCAGGATGCTACGGGTTGTCGTCATCACCGTCAGTCGACGCAGGCCGACAAGGTCCAGCCCGCTGTCGAAGGACGCGTCCGGGCAGGCACGCACCGGGCGGGCGTTGAGATAGGTCCATGGCGTCGTGTTGCAGACCACGGCCGCCAGCACGTGTTCCGGTACCGGATCGGGGTGGTCCGGATCGTCCGGCAGGCTCGCGCTCCGGACATCTGCCGCTGCCTGTGCCGTCTCTGCCGTCTCTGCCGTCACCAGCTCGCCCAGCTCGCCCGTGGTGACGGTGATCGGGGGACAGCGTCGTCCGGTGTTGCGGATGAACCGGCCGAGTGCGGAGCGGAGGTAGAGCCCGGGGGTGTTGCGGCGGCCGTGTACCCGTTTGCGCTCGACCTGCTCGACGACTGCCGCGTCCAGACCGAAGCCGGCGCAGAAGGTGAACCAGCGGGACTGGCTGATGCCCGACGAACTGGTGAAGGTTGCGTGCCCGAGCCCGATCCGGCGGCTGCGACCGTCCCGGAGCGCCTCCAGAAGCTCTCCGGTCGCTTCCACCGGGGACGGCGAGTAGCCCAGTGCACGGGCGAAGACGTTGGTGCTCCCGCCGGGCACCACCGCGAGGGCGGGAGCACCGGGCGCCGGCCCCGACCGCAGGAGGCCGTTAGCGATCTCGTTGACCGTTCCGTCGCCGCCGAGCGCGACAACCAGGTCGAGGCCGTTGTCGGCGGCGCGCTCAGCGAGCTCGGCGGCGTGGCCGCGGCCCTTGGTCATGACGACGTCCACGCTGAGGTCGGCGGCAAGTGCACTGACCAGAACGTCACGAACACGCTGGGTCGTCGCCGTTGCAATGGGGTTTACGACCAACAGCGCGCGCATGATGTCCACGGTAGCCGGTGGGACTTTGCACGGTCGCTCGTAATCCTTGCGACCGGTTTGACCCCTCGTGGGACGTGACCTTCACCATGGTCCGCGCGGCCACGTACTGTCGGGATGTGCCTGTGAGGACCGACCTGCGCCGCGATCGTCTGCGGGACGCCGTGCACACCCCACCGGCCCTGCCCGCCGCTGTGGCGCTACTCGGTGGCGAAGGACTCCTGCTCGGCGGTCTCGGCGTGTTCCTGATCGTCCGCGGATTCGGCGCGGACACCGACGACCGCGGCCGGGCGGAGCTTGGTGGTCTGTTCGCCGTCGTCGCCGCCGTGGGGCTCTGCCTGCTCGGACGGGCACTGCTGGCCAGGCGGTGGTGGGCACGCTCGCCGGTCGTCGTCGTGCAGCTGTTGTGCCTGCCTGTCGCGGTCAGCCTGCTCCAGGGCGGTCGCTATGGCGAGGGCATCCCGCTGCTCGCCGTCGCCGTCGCGATCCTGACGCTCGTCGGCCTGGCTGGCGGCTACCAACCGCGGGATCCCGGCGAACCGCGGGATCCCGGCGAACCGCGGGATCCCAGCGAACCGCGGGATCCCGCCTAAGCGACCCGGAGAGCTCGGCCGGCCGGCGGCGCGAAGAACCATGATCGAGCCGCCTTTGGCCGTCAGGCGTCCTCCAGCAGGCCGCGACGGAGTTGGGCCAGGGTGCGTGCGAGCAGCCGTGAGACGTGCATCTGCGAGATCCCGAGCTCCGCGGCGATCTGCGACTGCGTCATGTTTCCGAAGAACCGCAGCAGCAGGATTCGCTTCTCCCGCGGCGGCAGCTTTTCCAACAGCGGCTTGAGCGACTCCCGGTACTCGACCCCTTCGAGGGACTCGTCCTGGACCCCGAGGGTGTCGGCTACCGCGGGGGCTTCGTCATCGCCTGAGTCCGGGGCATCCAGCGACACCGCCGAGTAGGCGTTGGCGGACTCCAGGCCCTCCAGTACCTCCTCCTCGGTCAGCTGGAGATGGGCGGCGATCTCACTCACCGTCGGCGACCGGCCGAGCGTCTGGGACAGCTCCGAGGTGGCCTTCGTCAGCGACAGCTTGAGTTCCTGCAGCCGTCGCGGAACCCGGATCGCCCAGCCCTTGTCCCGGAAGTGCCGCTTGATCTCGCCGACGATGGTAGGCGTCGCATAGGTGGAGAACTCCACCCCGCGCTCGGGATCGAAGCGGTCAACAGACTTGATCAGTCCGATCGTCGCGACCTGGGTCAGGTCGTCGAGCGGCTCGCCGCGGTTACGGAAGCGACGGGCCAGGTATTCCACCAGCGGCAGGTGCATCCGGACGAGCTGGTCGCGGATCTCGGCCCGTTCGGGGGTGCGGTCGGGCATCGCGACCAGCTGGGCGAACAGTTCGCGGGCGCGCGCCCGGTCGTTGGTCTCGCCTGGATGGCCCGAACCGTAGCGTGGATCGTTGTCTGGTCTGGCCTGCGCCGTGACCGCCGCACTGGGCGCGGCGGACGCTGGCGGCGGGATGTCGCCTCCACCTGGCCCGCCTGGCCCGCCTGCGGGCGACTCGTGCTCGGCGGCATCATCGGGGGTTGCTGCGGCGGGGGCCGATGCGTTCTGGGCGATGAGGCCGTGGGTGTCGTCAAGCAAAGGCCGCGAGCGTTGCGTGGCCGGGGTCACGGCGTCCTGCAACGGTCGCGTGCGCCCTGCGGTCACGGCGCGCCCACCGGTCCGTTGCTCGGCGCGCCCGCGTTCCCGGTCCATGGTGTCGTGGTAGCCCGAGTCTCGGCGGTCGTGGGGCCGGGCACTCGGTTCTCGGGCACTCGGTTCTCGGGCACTCGGTCTTCGGGCACACCGCGCCGCTTTCGCAGCCTGATGGTGACCCGGGGATCGGCGGTCACCGAGCTGGAGACCTCATCGGCGAGGGCGGTCAGCACCGTCCAGGCGAACGTGTCGGTGGACGGGGGTTCGCCGTCCAGGCTGAGCACCGTCACGGCGACCTGGATGACTCCGGGGGCGAGCTCGAAGGTGCATTCCAGGTTCGACCCGGGCACAGCCGACAGCAGGAGCAGAGCACATGCCTCGTCCACGGCGATCCGCAGGTCCTCGATGTCGTCGAGGGTGAAGTCGGCACGGGCCGCTAGCGAGGCCGTTGCGGTCCGAAGCACCGACAGGTAGGCGCTTGCCGCGGGAAGCGTGAGCTGCACAATGTCCCGCAGCCCGCCACCAGGCACTCCGGAGCTGGGAACTGTGCTGGTGGAGGCCCCGGTACCGGGGACCCCGCCACCCGGGACACCGCCCTGACCGTTCGCGGTTCCGGTCTTCGGCGTCGTGTCCACCGCGGTACCCCCTTGTCGCTCAGGGCCTCCGGCGGCGTGAAAAATCATGATCGCGCCGCCCTCGGCCGTTCGTGTCGCTGTGGGCCTCCGGCGGCGCGAAAACCCATGATCGCCCCGTCCTCGGCCGCCGGCGTCCGTTCCCAGCTCGTGCCACGTGAAGACCACCGTACCCAGCGCTGCGGTGTCATCGCAGGTCGGGTGATCAATTCTGGCGATTGTGAAGGTGATTCCGACTACGTCCCATCGCCCTGGATATGGAGATGGTCCTACCGAGACGAAAAAACTGATCTTTCTGGAAAAATAAGGGTATTCGTCCCGCTTCCCGTGTCCCGCGATGTGGCAAGTCAGCCGGGCCGGGCAGAGCGGAGCCGTTCCTGACGGATCGGTGGAGCCGATCCGTCAGGAACGCTGTTTCTATGCGGCCTTGGTCTCCCAGAAGATCGTGGAGATCCGGTCAATGAGCTCAAGCAACTGCTGCCCGTCGGCCGGGTCGACCGAACCCTTGGCGCCGGCCGCTCCCGCCGCCTTGGTGGCCTGCCAGAACAGATCATGCAGGTCGGGGTACTTCTCGACGTGGTTGGGCTTGAAGTAGTCGGTCCACAGCACCCACAGGTGGTGCTTGACCAGCTCGGCGCGCTCCTCCTTGATGGCCAGGGCACGGGCGCGGAAGGCCGGGTCCTCGTTCGCCTGGTACTTCTCCTGGATTGCCTTCACCGACTGCGCTTCGATCCTCGCCTGAGCCGGGTCGTAGACCCCGCAGGGCAGGTCGCAGTGGGCGCTGACCGTTGTCTTTGGACGCAGGAGGCTCATGCCGCCGTCCTTTCTCGTCATGCTGGACGTATCTCGTCCGCTGGACCGATGAGGAACATCAGGTGGGTGCAAAGTGCAAGGTGCAAGGTGGCCGTCAGGCGCGGCGGGCCGGAGCGATCCTGGACGGCATCTGGGCTCTGTCCCCACCCTCTGGCAACCTACCCGGGTGAGCCGAGGTGTTGCGGTACGGGCGGTCTGGGTCAGTGGGGAGTCCATGCTGCCGACCCTGCGCGACGGTGATGCGTGTGTGGTGCTGTGGGGCGTGGCCCCACAGGTGGGAGATGTGGTCGTGGCGCGGCTGCCCGGGCGCGGGCTCGGGGTGAAGCGTGCGGCCTTCGTCGAACCCGACGGGTCGTGGTGGCTGCGATCCGACAACGTCATGTTCGGCACGGACAGCGCGACCTTCGGCTCTGTGCCGTCGCAGGACGTCCTGGGCAGGGTCGTCGCCCGCTATTGGCCGCGGCCCTGCTGGCTGCGCAGGGCTGCATAGAAGGCGAGGCAGTCGGAGTAGGAGGGGAGCAGGCCCGCGGCTTCGGCGTCCCTCAGCGACGGGGCAGCAGCGTCTTTCTCGGACAACAGCGGCGGCACCTCCGGTGGCCACGGCAATGCCAGTTCAGGGTCAAGCGGGTCGATGCCGTGCTCGTGTGAGGGGTTGTAGGGCGTCGAACAGAGGTAGGAGATCGCCGCGTTGTCGGTGAGTGCCATGAAGGCGTGACCGAGCCCCTCGGCGAGGTAGAGGCCCCGCCGGTCAACGTCGTCGAGCACGACCGCCTGATGCGTGCCGTAGGTCGGCGAGCCGATTCGGATGTCGACCACGCAGTCGAGGACCTGGCCGTGCACACAGGTGACATATTTGGCCTGGCTGGGCGGGATATCGGCGTAGTGGACGCCACGCAGCGTCCCGCGCCGACTCACGCTGTGGTTCGCCTGGGCGAGATCGAGTGGGTGACCGATCACCTTGGTAACGGTCTCGGAGCGGAACCACTCCAGGAACGTGCCTCGGTCATCGGTGTGCTGGCGGGGGGTGAACACCCAGGCGCCGGCTATCGCAAGTTCATGAACCTCCACGAACGCGCACCGTACCGGGTAATGATGCCCTTTGGGTGGCCAACTTGTCCGCGGCCGTCAGCGGGCACCCTGAACAGCCCGTGCTGTCGGCTTGCCGACCATGGCGGCCGGCTGTTGTCGATCATTGCGGCGCCGCCGGTCCGGTTCGGCCAGCGCGGCTCCATTGGGGTTGCTGTGCTGATCCATCGGCGTTTCGACGCGCCGCCTGTTCGTCGGCGCGCACCTTGTGCGTCCGGGCACATGGGCGTGCTTCAGTCGGAGTCCAGAGGCGTTCGCGGGCGGGCCGACGGGTCCGCGTGTCATATTGGGCAGCATCCCCGGGCAACCCCCGGCTTCGCCGTCCAGGCCTCCCACCCGTCGAGGCATCTCGTCCGAGGGAGTATGTGATGACTGCCACAACCG
>NZ_CAUVXP010000052.1:0-33317 GCF_963555955.1 Protofrankia sp. Cas3 | reverse complement strand
GCTGACCGGGGCGGGTGGACCCCGATGCCGATCGGGGTCCACCCATCCCACCGCGAAACTCCGGTAGTGCTACCTGGGCGGGAACTGCGAGTTGGGGAGGGGATCAGCGAGGTTCGCGGTCGGGGCTGTGTCCGTGAACCCGATCACCGCGCAGTTGATGTCGACCCCGACGGAACCGTAGGGGGCGGGCTGACCGGTGGCAGGGTCGACGCCGGTCAGCAGATCAGGCCGGCTGGCCGCCAGGTTGAACACCTGGACCTCGTCGATCTGCCGCTTGTTGAGGCCCTGCCGCACGGCCTTGTCGGTCCACAGGCCAAGCTGCGCGTCCCACAGCGGGCTGTAGGCCAGCGCGTGCCTGGGATCGGTCTCGGTCGGGAAGTCACCGAACACGTTGAGCAGGTCGCCGCCGTTGCGCAGGGCGTCGATCAGCGCGGTGTTACCCGCGCTGGCGTCCTCGGCGACATGCCCGTCCTTGGCGAGATGAACGAACCCCTGTGCCTGGCTGTTGTCGGCGCCGGTCTGGCCGTTGATGAACCCGAACAGCCGCTCGCGGGCGGAGCCGAGGAAGTCGTCGCCGCCGTTGTAGGCCGCCTTGTCCAGCGCGGGCACGTAGGTCGCACGCTCCAGTGCGGCGGTCAGGGGCTGGCCCGCGTCGGTGCTGATGTACACGATCGGCTTGCCGGCGTCGAAGCCCTTGACGAACAGCATGTCGACGTAGGACTCCAGGTACTGGCCGGGCGGGGACGGAGGTGCGATGTGAATACCCAGGACACGATCACCGGTGTCGGTGTGGTGGACGACGTCGAAGGGACCGTCGCCGGTCGCGACGATCGGCGCGCTGTAGACGACGTTCGACCCTTCGAGGCGGATGAACGGGCTGTAACCTGGGCCGGCGACCGCGCCGGGCTGGAACTTGGCAAGCGGGAAACCATCCGGTCCGGGCTCGGCCACCCGGGTCGGGCTGAAATCGGGCGCGCCCTGGAAGTTGACAACGGCCTGCCCGAAACGGTTCTGCTGCGGCGTCGGCGCGTCGAGGGTCACCGTCTGGACGCATTCCTGGCAGCCGACGGCGAGATTAGTGAGCTTAGGCGCATAGTTCACCCCCAGGTCGCGTGCCAGGCCCTCGTCAGAGGCATCCAGGAGCGTGAACCACACCGTCGTGCCGTTCGCCTTCCCCTTGTAAAGGGGCAGGCGGACGCTTTCCTTGCTGAGATCGACCTGGAGCGCGCTCTCGAGCGTCAGGTGATCACGAGGCAGCAAACCGTGTAGCGGCCCCAGTCCCGCGGCCGCACCCTTCGGCTGGTTCGCGCCGGCGAGCGCTTGACCACCTGTCACCCCCGTAGCTGCGATAATCATGAGCGTGGCAGCCGCGAGCGACCACCGTTTTGACGACCATCGTTTTGACAGCACAGCCATGCCGTTCTCCTTCCATTCGGGCGGATTCCCACCCGTGTTCGTGAACCGATCGACGTCGGGATCTCGTGAGTTTTCCGTCGTTGCAGCAACCTGGGATCAACAAGATTTCACCGAAACCCCGACCCCGCGACGATAGAAAGGCGTCGCTGGATGCGTCAAGGTGAATGGCGAGCAGGGGAAACGCCGTAAGAATGCCGTAAGAATCTGACCTCGGACGCCTGCGACCGGAAATTCCGATGTAAGGGCACGATAATTGACAAGGCCTGCCCAGCCGCAGAGCCTTTTTTGAATCTTGTGTTCGGACAGCGATCCGCGGCACAGGCGTCTGCCCTGCTACCCGGCGAGCCCCGTCGACCGTGGACGGTCGACGGGCTCGCCGCCGCGGTTCACGTCTTGGGTTCACGTCTTGCGCGACGCCGGCCTGATCTACCGCCGGAGACCCGAGGGCCGGCGCCGCCGTTGCCGGTAACCCCGGGGCGGCTGTTCTCGTGCCGGTCGCGGTACCAGTCGCGGTACCAGTCGCGGTACCAGTCGTCGTACCAGCGGCAGTAGGTTCGGCCGACGACTTCACGTCCGGACGTCCGGATGTCCGGCCGTCGAGGACGGCTTCCGGTTGGCGCTCCTGCAACGTAGCGTGACATCCCATAGTTGATCTCGACCTGAGAGTGGCACCAGGTGGCACCAGGTGGCACATGGCGGGTATCGTCGGCGGTATGAGTTCTCAACCTGAGGTCACCCAGCGTGATCTGCGCAACAGGTCAAAAGAGATCATGGACGCGGTCCAGGGCGGCCAGGCGTTCACGGTCACCCGCGACGGACACCAGATCGGCGAGCTGATCCCGCTGCGGCGGCGTCGACGGTTCGTCCCGCGCAGCGAGTTCATGGCGATGTCGCGCAGCGCCCCCGACATCTCCCTGGATACCTTCCGAGCCGACCAGAACGCCACGGCCGACCAGGAACCGGACGACCCGTATGACCGGTGACCACGCCCACGGGCTGCTCGACACGAACATCATGATCTTGCGCCGGTGGGTGGACCCCGACGAGCTTCCCGCCGAAATGGCAATCAGCGCCATCACCCTGGCGGAGCTCTCCGCGGGGCCGCACGAGGTGCGCAGGAACGAGGAGCAGGACAACTACGACGAGCACGCCGAACGCGCCCGGCGACTGGACGTGTTGCAGCGTGCCGAGAACGAGTTCGACCCCATTCCGTTCGACGTGGAAGCCGCGCGCATCTACGGCAGGGTCTGCGCGGCCGTGATCGGCGCCGGGCGCAAGCCCAGACGACGGCTGGCCGACCTGATGATCGCCGCGATCGCAATAGCCGAGGACCTGCCGTTGTTCACGACCAACCCCGACGACTTCACGGGACTGGACGGCCTCCTCACCGTCGTCCCCGTCACCCGGCCGGCAGTGCTCCACAGCCGGTGAACGCAGGCCGCTCGCAACCGATTCCTGGGAGCCTGAGGCGGTCAGGCAAGCGAACCCGCGGCGACCAATTTTCTGGTACGCCGGGAATGGCCTGGGAATCGACTGGTACCGTTTTCCCTATGGAAGTGACCGTCGATTCGGTGGGACGCATCGTCGTCCCCAAGCCACTACGTGACGCTCTGGGCCTCGTACCCGGTGCGTCGGTCGATGTGAGCCTCTACGGTGCCGGTCTGCAACTCGTACCCACCGGACGGACGGCGCGGCTCCGAGAGGTCGACGGCTCCCTGGTAGCCGATTCGGACACCGTCGTGACCGATGAGACCGTGTTCGCCCTGATCGACGCCGGGCGCCGGTGACCGACCTCGCGCTCGACACGAGCGTCGCCGTCGCCTATCTCCTGCGGTCTCACGTCGCCCATACTGCGGTCCGACACCACGTCGGCACCCGGGTCCCCACGCTGACCCCCTCTCTGCCAAGGTGAGTTGAGACAGAACGATCTATCCGTCGGGTGTAGCGAGTAGGGCGAGATGCGGATCAGGATCTTGCGACTTTGACCATGGCAGACGTGTCGTCGGGTGGTTCGGAAAGGCCGAGCGGGAAGGCGCCGAAGGGGTCCGGTTCCAGGAAAGGCCAGCCGACGCGGCGGACGTTTACCGACGCGTACAAGTTGAGGATCGTCGGGGAGTACGACGCGTTGACCGAGCACGGTGCTCGGGGGCGTTGCTTCGCCAGGAGGGGTTGTACGACTCGCACGTCGCCAAGTGGCGTAGGGCGCGTGACCGGGGCACGTTGGGGGCAAAGAGTTCGCCTGGGCTGGCCCAGGCGGCGGGGTCGGCGGAGAACCGGCGGTTGAAGGCCGAGAACGCGAGACTGGCCGCGGAGTTGGCGAAGACCCGGGCGGTGCTGGAAATTATGGGAAAAGTGTCCGCTCTCTTGGAAGGTCTCTCCGAGAGAGCGGATCGAGAATAGAAGCGGACGCCGTGACGAGTGCGGCTCTGGTCGAGTTGGAGCCGCTGATGTTCCGCATCCTTGGTGGGACCGAGGATGCGCACCCGGCCGGTCTCGATCACCGAACCGTCGACGATCACATGATCGTAACCGGCCGCCTTCGCGGCCAGTAGGGCATTGCGCAGGTCAGGTGCCCGCAGCGCCAGCACCGCGATGCCCTCGTGGAGGTAGGTGTAGGACGTCGACCGGCCGATCCCGTGGTCGCCGGCGAGTTGCCTGAGCCGGATCCTATCGCAGAACCAGCGTAAGACCATCACGGACTGTACTCAGAGGCGGAGCGGGGGTGTCGCGGTGCCGCTACACCCCCGAGGGCTCAACGGCGGCGCGACCGCCTCGTGGGACTTTGTCCGCCGCCTGATGTGTCGCCCTGGTCGCGACGGCTGTCAGGCGAAGGCATCCGGATACAGAACCTCGGGGGCGGGTACGGGTCGGCTGGAGGCAGCCAACCGATCCGCGAGGCCCAGGGCCAAGCGACCGAGAAGGAGGGTCAACTATGAAGACGCTGTCTGAGCAGCTCAGCGAGTTTTCCGACCGAGCGAGGAAGGTCGATGACGTGGTGGGCGCGGCGCGGGAGAAGAACCGCGCGCGCCTGGAGGCAGAGCGAGCCGCGCTGACGACCTCTGTCACGGCCGCCAAGACCAAGGCAACGGGCAAGGTCGAAGAGGCGAAGGCCGGCATGCAGACACAGTGGGACACGGTGCGCTCGTCGGTAGAGCAGCGGTTCGCCGAGTCGCGCGCAGATGCCGACAAGCGACAAAACGAGCGGGACGTCCGCAAGGCGCAGCACCGTGCTGAGGTGGCTGAGCAGGACGCCGTCGACGCAATCGACCTGGCGCTCTCCGTCCTCGACGGGGCAGAGTACGCCATCGTCGACGCGGCCATCGCCCGCACCGACGCTGACGACCTCGCCGCGAGCCGCCAGTAGGACTTTGAGATCGACCAGTGGCCGCGGGCCACAGCAGGGACACCGACCCCTTGCAGGAGCCTCCTTGGCCCGCGCCACCACGAATGCAGGCCGGCGCCCGGCCGGCTTTCGCAGGCCTGACTCGATGCCGACAGTTAGATCAATAACCCTGGGGTTGCGCCGTCTTCCTAAGACCGGGAGTCGTGGAGTGGAACCTGCGGGCCTGCGCGCGCAAGGGTCACGCGCCTTACCGCCCCGACGAGCCGGAGCTCGCCGCGAGGCTGAGAGTCGTGACGACGGCGGGCGTCGCTTGGCGCTGCCTGCGCTGCGGTGACTTCGCTGTCGGGGAGCCCAAAAGCGGCGGCCCCGCGCGGTGCCCAGGTGCGGGCGCCGGTAAATTGCAATGCGACCTTCTACAGAAGACACCGTGCCCACACCACGCCGCGTGATCATCGGGGTCGATGGGGAAGGTCGCTCGACGGTCTCGTCGGACAAACCGGCCAGCCTCTCGTTCGACGTCGGTCTTGCGACGATGCACCAGCTCTGGCTCACCACCGAGATGCCCGCGGACGTCACCCACGATGCGCTCGAAGAGAACCCGCCCGACGCACCCCTCAGTCAACCGGCAGCGGGCGGCTCGCTGTTCCAGCTCTGCATCTTCAAACCGCACACCGAGAGCCCCATGCACAAGACGGACACCATTGACTACGTCGTCGTGATGTCGGGAACGATCGACCTGGACACCCAGGATGGGCGCACGGCCACCCTGTCCGAAGGCGACTGCCTCGTCCAACGCGCAACCCTCCACCGGTGGGCAAACCGTTCCGACGAGCTGTGCGCAATAGCCGTCACCTGCATCAGCACGAGCGCGGACCCTGATGCCGATACCAACATCCAGCTCGGCTAGGTTTGCCGACCCAACCCGACGCCGTCGCCGGGCCGCGAACGGGATCGCCTTACGCCCGGCGCGGATGGTGCGCCCGGGCGCATGCGTAGGGGCGTATTCGTAGGGGCGTATTCGCGTCGTTCGGCTACGCCGGGGGTCAGCGCTGCGTCGCAGGGCCTTCAACACATCCTGCGCAACAGGGAGGACGTCTCCGACGAGGCGCGGGATGCGCTGCGGTGGGTCGCCGCATCTCGCAGCGCCGAGGACACGGGCGGTAGGTCATTGCGGTCACCAGAGCGGCACTTCCCACCTACGGCCGGCCGCCGAGGACACGGGCGGTAGGTCATTGCGGTTACCGGAGCGGCACTTTCCACCTACGGCCGGCCGCCGAGGACACGGGCGGTAGGTCATTGCGGTCACCAGAGCAGCACTTCCCACCTACGGCCGGCCGCCGTCACCCGCGGGGGATCCTGTACCCGGCTGGGATCCCCCGGACGGCCGCTGGTCGCTGGTCCCGGACAGGGTCAGTCCCGGGTCTGGGTATCGGTGGTGTCGAGTCGCCCACAAAACCGGTAACGCCAGGAACTTGGGCACGTATTCGGCACGATCAACCACCGGGGGCCGGTGACGGTCGGATGTGGCCGGACCGACGAAGAGGGCTCCCTGACCAGGTTTGCCCGGGTCAGGGAGCCCTCGTTGCAGGTCTTGGGGTGGTGCCCCCAACCGGGCTACCTACAGATCAGTGCATACCTGATCTTAGAGAAATGGCTGGTCAACTGGTAATTGAGGACGATTTCGTCCTACCGGAGCCGAGGAGCGAGCGGTGACTGCCACGCCGGGTCGAAGCGACGTCATCGTCGGTGGCAAGCGGGAACCTGCGGTTCAAACTGTGACCGTGCTCATGGGCATGGTCGTCGCATTGAGCTTCTTGTTTGCGTTCGGCAACGTCTGGACGCTGGGAATCAGTTTGGGCGTGCCTGTCTATGTGGCGCCTTTGGTGGCCCCGGCCGTCGATTTGTCTGTTATTGGCCTGCTTCTCGGGACGCGTCAGCTTGCCCTGCGTGGCGCGAGCGCCGAACAGATTCGACCCGCCCGCCACCTTTTGATCTTCTGTAGTCTCGTGACGCTTGCGCTAAATGACACCGAGCCGCTGATCGAGGGGAACTACGGTCGCGCCGCCTTCGACTCAGTTGGCAGCTGCCTGCTCATCGGCTGGGCGCACGTCGGCCCACTACTACTCCAAGCAATGAACGAAACCCGGGGAGTGCCGTACCCGTCACCGGCTGGTCACTCGCAGACGACTGGTAGTCGGCCTCGACTCACGACGACCGCTGGTGCCGGGAATGCCCTCGTAGAACCGGCGCTGGTGCCGGCGCAGTGGAATAGGCGTGGCGCACCGGTCACGGATGGTCGCGTCGTCGACGGTGATCTGCTGGAGCGGGCACGGGCGGAGGACGCGCACCACTGGGAGCTGTACCGTCGTCCGATTTCGGCCGAGACCCTTCGTAAGCGCCTCCGCATCGGTGCGGCCACGTCCCGCAGCCTAGTGGCACAGCTCCGCGGCGACACCCACATCAAGATCAATAATGAGCAGAATTCTGCCAGTCGTGCCCCGCAGCCAGCATCGGCGCTGTAGAGGTTGGTCTCGACGACCTGCACCGCAAGGCATCCGATGGTACGCCTGATCGTTACCGATCGGACACGAAGAGCATCAGGCATCCCATCTTGCCGATCAATTCCTCCAGGGCTGTCGCGTCCGGTCAGAACGCATCCCGCCCAGCAGCTCGGCGTCCAGCAGCGCTCGCTTAAAGATCTCCCTCAGGTCGGCGGAATCCCGGGCGTGTCGCGACCACTGACTACTGCGGGTAGCGCTCCTCTCCGTGCGGGACGGGCTCCTCGATAACGCTCTCACGCAGGGCCGACGGCCCCCAGGGATAGCAGTGGATGGATGGTTGGTTGGTCAGCGGGTCGGCGCCGCACGGTCCCTACCTACGGCAGCTGTGAACGGCTGGGACTGGGACTGCGCCGCCGGATCCGTCCTGGCCTGTCCGGCGGGCGGGCCAAGCCACCCGATCGGACCACGGCGAGGTTCGCGGCTTCGACCGCCTCGGTCAGAGCAGACATCCGCTCGACTGAGGGCGCCGTCGCGACGACGCTGAGACGGCCCGCGCGTCGCTACAGTTGGGTGAGCAGTGTCCGGTTGCGGCGCACAAGATCCCACAAGTCGGCGACGTAGTCGTGCGTGCGCTGCTCTGGCGGCACCTTCCACTGTGCGTCGTCGCTCCACCGCTCGACGAAGCTGTCGACGTAGTCGCACAGCGGCTGGAGGATCACCGCCTCGAAGAGCTTCTCCTTCGAACCGAAGTGACGGAAGACGGCCGCCTGCGTCACGCCGGCCTGACGGGCGATATCCCGCGTCGAGGTACCGGCATATCCTTGCGTCTCGAACAGCGGCCGGGCCGCCGCGACGACGAGGTCCTGCACCTCGTCCCATGACCGCTTCGGCCGGCTCGCCACCTCATCGTCGCTTGCCGTCCGTGGCCGGCCCCGCCGGCTACCCCACCTCGGATCCCCGACCGGTGACGCCGGGCGGATGACCTCTCGACCGACAGTACCGGGCCACCGGAACACCCGCGCGACGCTCGTACGTGGGGCGTGCCGGGATCCGGGCCGTGGACCGCCGGCGACCAGGAATCGTGCACCCCCCGTTCTCCACCGTTCCCTCTGTGAACACTGCCGCCCGTGAGGCACGGGACAGGCGCTACGTCGGTTCCGGGACCGCGTAGGTGTATCCCTCGGCAATGTGCTCGCTCATGGTGAGGTAGGCCCCGGGGCCGTCACCGGCGCGGATCTTGTCCAGGACCCTCTCGTGAGCCGCGATGCCGGCCAGCCGGTTCTCCATGGTGTACCGGGATGGGAGATTGTGGGCCCAGTCCTCTTCCTGTCCGGACCAGAGCAGTTCGAGGGCGCCAACCAGGGCCTGCAGGGTCTGGTTGCCGCAGCGCTCAGCAAGCGTCTCGTGGAATCTGCGGTTGAGCGCGATGGCCGTGTGCTCGTCGCCCGTGGCTGCTCGTGTTTCGTCGATGAGCTCGGTGAGCATGGCGAGCGTCTGTCCGTCGCGTTGCTCGGCACACAGTTGCGCGCATACCGGCTCGATGGCGCGGAGCGCCGCGGCCAGGTCCGCGAGCTCCACTCGCCGGCTCCGCAGTACCATGCCGAGCCTGGACGCGGCGGCCGACAGGCTCGGGGCATGCACGACGGCCCCGCCGATGTTGCCGCGGACCACGGTGACCAGGCCCTCGGACTCGAGGATCCTGATCGCTTCCCGCGCGGCGGGCAGGCCGACCCCGAACTGCTTTCGCAGGTGCTCCAGGTTGGGAAGTGCGCTACCTTCGGCTATCTTGCCTTGGACGATCGAGCGCCGCAGGTGGTCCGCAATGAGTTCGGCGTTGGACCGCCGCCGGATCACCGGCCCCCGCGAGTCGGTGCCGACGTTCGCGGTCACGCCCGGCTTTTCCTGGATCATCATCCTTCATCAATTGATGCGACGATTGCGCGCGGCCTCCGGCCCCCCGTGCCCGGCTCGGTCATGAACGCGCCAGCCGAACTGTATAGGACGCGACCGCGCTGGCGGCCCCACCGACGCCGGCGACCCCGACCAGCACCACGGCCCGGCCGTGGCCGCGCTCCGCTACCCGGGACGTCACGGACGCCGTTCCCGTGAGCGGTACGGGGGCCAGGTAGTCGAGCGACACCGACTGCACCCGCGAACCGGCGAGCTCGCAACCCGGCTGGCGGCGCAGCCACTCGAGCGCGACGTCATTGATCACCGCGATCGCGCCCCCGTGCATGTACCCGTAAGAGTTGCCCAGGTCGCCGTGCGTCGGTATGCGCAGCCGGACCATATCGTCGCTCGCCTGTACCAGCTCGGTGGCGTCGTCGAGCAGGTCGCTCACCGCGGGGGTGTCGCCGGGCGGGACCCAGGACGGCGCGCTCACGCGCGCCCCGGCCTGGCGCGGGTCGAGCACGGCTACCCGGCCGGTGAGATGGCCCACCACGCCGCCGTCCGTCTCGTTGCTGATCACGCCGACGGTCATGGCCCGCCGCGGGCCCGACGCGGACGCGCTGGCCACCGCTCGCAGCTCCACCGACGGCCGGTCAAGCAGGTCGAGCCGCAGCGCCTCGGTGACGACACGTTCCGGTCCGGTCCGCCCTCGCAGGGCGGCAGCGCCCGCCGCAACGTCGGCCAGGATGACCAGGGGGGCGGGAAGCCCGCGCGCGATCAGCCCGTCGAGCCATGACGAAGGCCGCAGGCGGAAGGCCGGTTCGCCAGTGCTGGACGGGTCCGGGCCGACATCAACCAGGCTCGTGAACGGTATCGGCTGCCCGCTCAGCCCGATCGAGGGAGTGCGGGTTCCGTCGCGCAGGCTCATCGAGCGGCTCGGGATGCTGATGATCCGACGACTGTCGCCGACCGCAGCAGGGCGTCAATTCGTGCGCGCGGGATGCCCCATTCGGCCAGGACGGCCTGGCTGTGGTTCCCTGGCTGCGCCGCCGGACGAGTTTCCGGAAGCACATCCCGGGAGAACCGGGCGATAGGGCGGGGCGTCGGTACGCCGTCATAGTCGGCGAACAGGCCGATGGCCTGGTTGTGCTCGTCCTGCGGCGCTTCGCCGGGGGTAAGCACAGGGGCCAGGCAGGCATCCGCTTCCGCGCCCGCCCGGGCCCAGGCGGCGCGCGAGTCTGTCCGGAACCGCTCGGCGAAGAGCGCGCGCATCCGTGGCCACTCCGCACGGTCCCACTGCGAATCGGCGAGCGCGGGGTCGATTCCGAGGACGGTCAGCAGGGCGACGTAGAACTTCCGCTCGACCGCGCCGACGGCCACGTACGTCCCGTCGGCGGTCTCGTAGGTGTTGTAGAACGGGGCGCCACCATCCACCAGGTTCATTGCCCGCTGGTCGACCACGTTGCCCGCGATCCGTTCGTGGTGCAGCCGGGTCGTGGTCAGGGCCACCGCCTCCAGCATGCTCAGGTCGACGACCTGCCCGACACCCGTCTTGTTCACGGAGTGCACGGCGGCCAGGACGGAGAGGGCGAGCCCGTACCCTCCGCCCGCGTAGTCCCCCACCACATTCAGCGGTGGGGGCGGCGGCGCGTCGGCCGGGCCAAGAGTTCCGAGCAGACCGGACACAGCGAGGTAGTTGATATCGTGGCCGGCCAGCCCCGCGTAGGGTCCCTGCCTGCCCCAGCCGGTCGCCCGGCCGTACACCAGCCGGGGGTTACGGGCGAGGCATTCGGCGGGCCCGATCCCCGCCTTCTCGGTGATCCCCGGCCGGTATCCCTCCAGGAACACGTCGGCCACCGCCACCAGGTCGAGGACCGCGTTGGCACCGTCCGGGTGCTGCATGTCCACGGCGACCGAACGCTTGCCGCGCATTTCCTGAAAAGGCCGGGCCTGCCCGGGGCTGCCGATATCCCGGGCCCGGTCGACGCGGACCACGTCGGCGCCCAGCCCGGCCAGGACCATCCCGCAGAAGGGGACCGGCCCGAGGGCCGCTAGTTCGACGATCCGGAGGCCGGCCAGCGGCCCTCCGCTCGCCGGGCCATCCATCGCGGAGCTAGCCACGGCCACCCCCGAGCCAGTCAGCCGTGACGCTGTCCCGGTCCGCGCCGAGGGCCGGAGCGGGCCCCCGGGCGTGTACCGACCGGTCGGCGAAGGTGTACGGCGGGTTGAAGATGTAGTAGGCGCCGCCGGCGTCCGACTGGGCGCTGAGGATTCCTCGCTCGGCCAGGTAGGGGTCGGTCATGACCTCCTCGGGAGTCCGGAACGGCGCCGCCGCGACTCCGGCCGCGAGAAGCGTGCCGAGACACTCGGCGGAGGTCCTGACCGCCGCCCACTCGCCCAGGATGTCCATCAGCTCGGTCCAGTGCAGCTCGCGTGCGGGCGCGGTCCGGAAGCGCTCGTCCTCGGCCAGGTCGGGACGGCCGAGGGCCCTGGTCAGGCCGACGAACATGAGCTGGCTGACCGGAGCCACGGAGACGAAACCATCCGTGGTTGCCAGCGGTACATAGACTGATCGCGGTGGTCTCGCGCTGGTCTGCGCGGCCTGCATCTCGAAGACCATCAGGTTCAGCATCACGTCGAACAGGGCCAGGTCGATGAACTGGCCTTCGCCGGTCGAGTGGCGGGCCAGTAGCGCGGCCTGAATCGCCGTGCAGGCGTAAATCGCCGCCAGCGCGTCCGCCAGGAAGATGGCTGTGTTGGCCGGCTTCGCCGGATCGTCCTGGTAACGGAGGTTGGCCAGGTCGTAGCCGGAGGCCGCGTGGATGTTCGGGGCGTACGCTGCTCGCGTCGCAGCGGACGTATCCTGCCCATACCCGGAGATGGAGCAGTACACGACGCCGGGATTTCCTTCGTGTACGGCCGCGTAGCCCAGGCCGAGCTTGGCCATGACGCCGGGCCGGTTGTTCTCGATGACGACGTCCGCCCGCCGGGCCAGGGACTGGGCGAACTCGGCCTCCGGCGGCATAGCCAGGTCCAGCGTCACCGATCGCTTGCCTGCGTTGAGCTGGGTGAAGAACCGGCTGGAGCCGCCGTAGACCGGCGTGCGGCCGCGGTTGTGGTCCCCGCCGGGCGGGCGCTCGACCTTCACCACGTCCGCGCCGAGGTCGGCGAACAGCCGGGTGGCCATCGGGCCGGACATCATCGTGGTGAAGTCGAGGATCCGGACGGAGCCCAGCGGCCCCGGTGTCGCCGGCATGTCAGACCTCCGTCTCTTTGCCGAGAATGCCCCGCGCGATGGTGTTTTTCTGGATCTCGCTGGTGCCCTCATAGATCGTCGCTACCCGCACGTCGCGGAGGTAGCGTTCGACGGGATGCTCGGCGAGGTAGCCTGCCCCGCCCAGCAGTTGCACTGCCATGGACGTGACCTCGACCGCTACCTCGGTGGCGAAGTACTTGGCCATCGAGGACATCTGGATGGTCTCAGCGGCGGGGGCGCCCTGGTCGATCATTGCGGCGGCCCCGTAGACCATCCGGCGGGCGGCCTCCAGTTTGGTCGCCATGTCAGCGATCATCCAGCGCAGGCCCTGGTGCCGGGCCAGGCTCCGGCCATGCTGCTGGCGCTCGAGAACGAACCGCACCGCGTAGTCGAGAGCTCCCTGGGCCCCGCCGAGCGCGATAGCGGCCATCGCGGGCCGGTTGATCTGCAGGCCGCGCAGCGCGGCCGCCAAGCCCTGCCCCTCGCCGCCCAGGATGTTCTCATGCGGCACTCGGAGGTTGTCGAAGCGTAGGTCAACATTGGGCAGTCCGCGTTGGCCCATCTTCACGTTGTGCCGGTCTTCGATGAACCCTGGCGCGGAGGTCTCGGTGATGAAGGCGGTCAGCCCACGGCCCCCCGGTATGCCGCCGGTCCGGGCGAGGATCAGCGCGAACTGTGCCACCTTGCCCCACGAGATGTAGGACTTCTGCCCGTTGAGGAGCCACTCGTCGCCGTGCCGGACCGCAGTGGTCGCAATCTTGTTCGGGTCGGAGCCGCCTTCGGCCTCGGTGAAGGCGAGCAGGCTGACGCCGCCTTTGGCCAGCTCGGGCAGCAGCCGCTCTTTCTGCTCCGCGGTCCCGAAGCCGAGCAGGGGCATCACCATGTTGTTGTTCTGGCCGGCCAGGGTGGCCATCGCCATCGAACCCGCTGCCCCCACCTCTTCGCGGGCGATGCAGATCGAGGTGATATCGGCGCCCGGCCCGCCGTACCTGCTGGGGACGGCCAGCTGGACCAGTCCATAGTCGGACATCGCCTGATGCAGGTCGTGGGGGAACTCGTCGGTCTGGTCGAGGGAGCCGGCGATGGGGGCCACCGCCTTCGCGGCGAAGCTGCGGACCGACTCACGAAACAGCGATTGCTCATCCTCAGACAGCATGGGAAACTCCTGCGTCGTTACCGGTCAGTCGAGGGGAAGGTGTGGTCACGGCATTTCCCCGGTGATAACGTGGTAGCGCGCCTCGAGCGCGTCGAAAGCCGGCTTGCCCACGAGAGCCTGCCGCTCTGGCCAGCTGAGCATCGATCCGAGAACCTCCTCGGTGCACCCGTTTTCCTGGAGGGACGCGAGGACGATCTGGGCGCCGCGCACCGCTCCGCGCATGGCCGAGTTGGCATAGAGGACGAGCGAGTAGCCGATTTTGCCGAGCTCGTCGGCCGGCAGCATCGGTGTCTTTCCGCCCTCGACGACGTTGAGGAGCAGCGGGCCGGGCAGCGCCTCCGCCACCTGCACGATTTCGTCCCGCGATTCCGGCGCCTCCACGAACAACACGTCCGCGCCCGCTTCCTTGTACAGCCGAGCGCGGTCGATCGCGGCCTGCAGGCCGTCGGTGGCGCGGGCGTCGGTGCGTCCGATCACGACGAGATCGTCGTCGGTCCGCGCGTCGACGGCAGCGGAGATCCGCGCGATCATCTCACCCGTGGGGACCACCTGCTTTCCCTCGAAATGCCCGCAGCGCTTGGGGAAGAGCTGGTCCTCCAGCTGGATGGCACTGGCGCCCCGCTGTTCGAGCATCCGCACGGTCCGGCGGACGTTCAGCGGGCCACCAAAGCCGGTGTCGGCGTCCACGACGATCGGGATGCCGACCGCCTCGCGGAACCGCTCGGTCTGCGCAGCGATCTCCGTCAGCGTTACCAGTCCGAGGTCGGGCACTCCGAGCTGCGCATTGGCAAATCCCGCGCCGCTGAGGTAGATCGCGGGGAAACCCATCTGCTCGGCTACCCGGCCGGTGATCGCATCCGGGACGCCAGGAACGACCGCCGCTCCCGGTGCGTTGATCAAGGCGCGCATCCGCGCCCGGTGGTCCTCGCTCACAGCAGCCCTCCTGGTGATTGTCCGGCCGTCGAGCCGGCAGGCACGCTGCTGACCCGCGGGGAGGCGGGGCCGGCGCTGGGGTACGCGGTCATCGCCGCTCCGGCTGTAGGGCGGCCTCGATGTCGGCCACCCAGTCGGCGGGTGGCCGGGCGAACGTGGAGACCCGGCTGGTCTCCATCCCGTCGTACCGCTGCAGGTGGACGAGCAGGCGGGTGTAGGACAGCGTCACGCCGAGTGCGTCGAGGACTGGCAGGCCCGCGATCGACGTGATGCCGCGGGACCACAAGAGCTCGTTGAGGGCGCCTTCGGCGGGTATCAGCATCTCGGCGCCCGCCGTCGCGGCCAGCTCAGCCGCCCGCTGCAGGCTGTCGGTGAAGTTCCCCAGCTCCTGGCCGGCCATCAGCTGGACGAGCACATGCTCGGAAGCCGGCGGATCCAGCGAGTAGATGCCGCTCACCCGGGAGGTCATCCCGTGCCCGTCGACCAGCTCCCGGACACGTGGGATGCTCGTGGGTGTCAGGCAGATCAGCGCGGAGCGGGCGGCGAGCGACGAGGCTACGAACAGGCAGCTCTCCGGCATCGACGCAACCGGGATCCCGACCATGGACCGGCATTCCCGCAGATACGGATCACCGAACGTGGCCATCGCCACCGCGTCGTAGCCCGCCGCCTCAGCTTGCCGGCATGCCTCGATGGCCTGGGTCTGGATGCGGTACTTCAGGTACGGATAGCGCAGCACGTGGGCTGGGGGACGTCCGCCGTAGGACTTCGCCTGGGCACCGTGAATGTCCACCGTGACGTCCTGCGGCATCACCTTGGCGATGTGCGCCCGCAGGAGGTCCTGGTACTGACCGAACTCGGACAGGGTGGCCATGGACTGATGCCAGATGCGCACCGTCCCGGCGTCGCCGCGGCTCATACGGCCGGGATGGTCTGCATGAACGGCGCCGACGCGGCCTTCGCCTCCTGCGGGCTCAGCCCGGTCGTGTTCGGTACCCGCTCGCCGAAGCGCGGTGTCGGGACCTCACCCTCCGCGGATACATGCCACATCGTGCGTCCTTGGCTTTCGGGCCACCCATCCCGGCTGTGCACCGTGGCGGTGTTGTCCCAGATGATGAAGTCATCCGGCTCGAGTGCGGCGCTGACAGAGCAGGGACTGGCGTTCGTGTGTTCCCACAGTTCGTCCAGCAGCGCCCGGCTGTCCCGCTCGGTCCATCCGACGATGAGGCTGTCGCGGCGGACGGGCAGGTAGAGCGCGGGGCGGTTGGTGGGAATGTGCCGCCGCACCAGGGGATGGATCCGGCCCACCCGGCGGTCCTCGAGGGGGAGGGACGGCGCATCCCTGGCTATCGCGACTTCGATCTGCCGGAGGAACACGTGGTGCATGACCTTGAGCGACTTGATGCGCTCTTTGGTCTTCTCGGGCAGTGACTCGTAAACCTTGGTCATATTCAGGAAGTAGGTCGTGGGCGGTGGCGTGGGGGCGGTGCGGCAGTAGAAGGCAATGTGCCCGGTCGGCACTTCCCAGATGGTGCTGTCGCTGTGCCAGACCTGGGCTGAGCAGTTTCCGTCTCCCAGCGGGCGGCCGGTTTCGGGGTCGTTCTCGTTGGAGATGACCTTGATCATGTCGTGGCCGGGCACGTGCAGGGCGTTTCCGCCCGCGCGGCGGATGTCCAGCAGCGGGCCGAAGTACCCGGCGATGCTCGTCATCGTCCGCGGTGAGATCCGCTGGTT
Source organism: Protofrankia sp. Cas3 (assembly GCF_963555955.1). Classification (NCBI taxonomy): domain Bacteria; kingdom Bacillati; phylum Actinomycetota; class Actinomycetes; order Frankiales; family Frankiaceae; genus Protofrankia; species Protofrankia sp. Cas3. The sequence goes on along the minus strand of NZ_CAUVXP010000052.1, from coordinate 17,088 downwards.
CCTGATCCGGACGACCAGGTGCTCGTTCAGGGCCGTGCGGAGCTGGTCGATGAAGTGCCGGTCATACGCGTCCTTCTCCAGTTCCACGCCCGCGAGATCGACGCCGATGTCCGGAGTGAGGGCCGTAGCCTTGATGGTCATGTCGTCTGTTCCCGTCGGTGCAGCGGCCGGGCCCGGCGCGGGCGGCCGGAGGGGAGAGGCGGTGCCTCGCCGGTCAGCGCAGGCGGCCGCCCGCGATCGTGAGCACCTCGCCGGTGATGAAGCCCGACTGGGCAGCGGCCAGGTAGAGCACAGCGGCTGAGATATCGGCTGGCTCGCCGGGTCTCCCAGCCGGGGTCAGGGCCATCGCCCGCCCCCGGATCTGCTCGTAGAAGGGCAGGGTCCGGACGCGATCGGTCACGATGTAGCCGGGCGCGATGGCGTTGGCGGTGATGTTGGACTTCGCCAGCTCGAGGGCCAGTGCGCTGGTGAATCCGACCAGGCCGGCCTTGGCGGCCGCATAGTTGGCCTTGTTGATGTCCCCCCGGTAGGCGCGTGAGGAGATGTTGATGATCCGGCCGTAGTTCTTCGCGAGCATGTGCGGTGCCACCGCTCGCGTGACATGGAACGGCCCGGTCAGGCAGACGTCGATGACGGTCTGCCACTCCTCGTCGGTCATCGTCACCAAGGGCGCGTCGCGGGACAGGCCAGCGCAGTTGACGAGGATCTCGATAGATCCGTGCTTCGCGGCAATGCCGGAGACGGTAGCTCGCACCGCGGCGGCGTCCCGGACGTCTGCCACCACGGCTTCGGCGCGCAGGCCATCGCCGCGGATCTTCCCGGCCAGCTGGTCACCGGACTCCCGGTCCTGATCCCAGACCATGACGTGGGCGCCCTCGGCGGCCAAGGCGGCGCAGATGCCCGCGCCCAGCCCCCGGCTCCCGCCGGTTACCACGGCCACCTGACCCGCGATCCCCAGATCCATCGAGCACCTCCCGTCCTTCCGTCTATTATACGTATGATAGCTTTCATAGCTTGTCAAGGGCGCCCGCTCTCGGCAGGTAGAGGCCGGTGGCACCAGGCATCGGCGCATTCGAAGGTCTGGAGGGACCCGCGTGACCGCGCCTCACCCACTTCGGCTGGATCCCGGCGAGCTGGATGACCTGAACGAACACGCGCGCCGCGTGCGGGTCTCGATCGTGACGATGCTCGCGGCCGCCAAGAGCGGCCACAGCGCCGGCCCGCTCGGCCTGGCCGACATCTTCGCCGCCCTGTACTTCAATCTGCTGCGCCATCGACCCGAGCAGCCGGACTGGCCGGACCGCGACATCATGTTGCTGAGCAACGGCCACACGGCACCGGTGCTGTACGCGGCGATGGCGCACTCCGGCTACTTCCCGCTCGAGGAGCTGGGCACGCTGCGCCGGCTCGGGAGTCGCCTCCAGGGCCATCCGGAGCGGCATGCGCTGCCCGGGCTGGAGAACACCAGCGGCCCCCTCGGCAGCGGCCTGTCCCAGGGGGCCGGATATGCGCACGTGTTCCAGCACCTTGACCACCGGTCGGACCGCTGGGTCTATGTCGTCATGGGCGACGGGGAGCTGAACGAGGGCAACGTCTGGGAAGCGGCGATGTATGCCAGCAAGTACCGGCTCAGCCAGCTGATCGGCATCGTCGACCGCAACTTCATCCAGATCGACGGTGACACCGAGGACGTCATGCCGCTGGGTGACCTCGCCGGAAAATGGTCGACCTTCGGCTGGCATGTCCTGGAGGTCGACGGCCACGACATCGCCGCGCTCGTCGACGCCGTGAACGTGGCCAAGGCCGAAGCCTCGCGCCCCAGCGTGATTATCGCGAACACCGTGCCGGGCAAGGGCGTCCCATTCATGGAAGGGGACTACACCTGGCACGGGAAGGTCCCGAACGCCGATCAGGCCGCCGACGCCGTCCGCGCACTGACCGCGGTAGGAGCCGCCCGATGACCGCCAGTACCCCGGTGATCTCCGTGACTGGCGAGGTCACGAGGCGGGAGCCGATCCGTATGGGCTTTGGCCGCGGCCTGCTCGCCGCCGGGAAGCAGGACGACCGTATTGTCGCCATCTGCGCCGACCTCGCGGAGAGCACGCAGATGCACCTCTTCCGCGATGCGTTCCCAGAGCGATTTGTCGAGGTCGGCGTCGCCGAGCAGAACCTGGTGACAGTGGCCAGCGGCATGGCCGCGACCGGGCGCATCCCGTTTACCAGCAGCTATGCCGCGTTCAGTCCCGGCCGGAACTGGGAGCAGATCAAGACCACGGCCGCGCTGAACGATCGGCCGGTCAAGATCGTAGGCTCGCATGCCGGGCTGAACGTCGGCCCGGACGGCGCGACCCACCAGATGCTCGAGGATATTGCCCTCATGCGGGTGATGCCGAACATGGTCGTCGTCGCCCCCGGTGACAGCGTGGAAGCCGAGAAGGCCACACTGGCGCTGGCGTTCAACGGACTGCCCAGCTACCTGCGGCTGGCCCGGGCCAGCACCCCGGTCTTCACTACAGACGACGCGGCGTTCACGCTCGGTCAGGCGTACATTCTTCGTGCGGGCGGCGACGTGACGCTCGCCGGCACCGGCACGATGACCTACCACCTGCTGGTCGCCGCGGAGAACCTCGAACGCCACGGCGTCTCGGCCGAGGTCGTCCACCTGCCCACGATCAAGCCGCTGGACGAGAACACCCTGCTCGCGAGCGTCGCCAAGACCGGCCGCGTCGTCTCCGCGGAGGAGGCGCAGATCGCCGGAGGCTTCGGCGGCGCGATCGCCGAGTTCCTCTCCGAGCGGCTACCTACACCCCTGCTCCGCTGCGGGATACACGACCGCTACGGCGAGTCCGGGGACCCCGACGAAGTCCTACACAAATTCGGACTGACCGGTAACCAACTCGCCCGCCGCATCCTTGAGTTCGTGCAACGTGGTGCCGGCGAGCTCCTCGGGTGAGCCACTCGCGCATCTGACGTAAACATCCAGCACCCTGCTGTTGCGTTGCTGTTACAGATTGGGAACAGGGTGGGATGTCGGAGATCCGTGGACTCCTTGCACCGCGGCGCTCGATCGGCCTCGTAGGAAAACCGAATCGTGTCGGCGGAGAGATGCGGGCCCGTTTGGCCGCCGGGTACGCGACGTGGCGTTCCTGGCGACGCGCCAATGTCGGTGTGTCCCTTACCGCCGGGCGTCGAGCAGCGTTCCGGGCTGGGCGCCGGTTGCGCGGTCCGCTTCCTGGGTTACCACACCGGACACCACGGTGGCCCGGTAGCCACCGCCGGCCCGGCGTAGTCGGCTGGCTCCGCCCGGCAGGTCGTGGACGAACTCCTCCGGCCGGTAGCGCAGTTCGTCCAGGTCGAACACGACCAGGTCGGCGTGCCCGCCGACCTCGACCACGCCCCGCCCGGCGAAGCCGAACAGCCGCGCCTGCCGGCCGGTGAGCTGGTGGACGGCGTCTTCGAGGGTCAGGTCGCCGCGTTCGCGGACGTGCCGGGTCAGGACCAGGGTGGTGTCGCCGGCGGCGCACATCATCTGGAGGTGGGCCCCGGCGTCGCTGTTGGAGATGATCCCGGCCGGATGGACCAACGCGTCAGCCACCGCGTCGACGTCGGCGTTGTAGACGCCGACCGCGACGATGCCCGGGTCGAGATCGTTGCCGACGAGCCAGTCGGCGAGGACGTCGCTGGGGTGGCCGCCCCGGTCGGCCACCAGGTCGGCGAAGGTGCGGCCGACCCACTTTTCGTGTTCCGGCCGGGTCACGGAGACCAGTCGCAGCATGCCGTGTTCGTGGTGGCGGAACATCGTGCGCGGCACGGAGTCCCATTCCGCGCGGGCCACCGCCCGCCACCGCGGGTCGCCGAGCAGCCGGCGTTTCTCAGAGGCGGGGGCCTGCACGAGTCGATGCCAGCCCGCGGTCAGCGCGAAGAACGACATCCCGCCGGACCAGTTGAATCGGATGTCCATGGTGCGGGGGGTGATCTGCGGGTAGACGAGGTCGCCTTCCGCCTGCAACGCGGCCGCCCGGCCCAGGGCCGACCGGAGCTGGTCGGGGTGCTGGTCGTCGTGGACGACACCGTTGTAGGTGGCGAGCACCCCGCGGGGGCGGCACAGCCGGGCCATCCGGTCGACGTCGTCGTGAAAGCGCCGCCGCGCCACGTTGGGGATGTAGGAGAGGAATGCGCGGTGGTCCGCGACCACGTCGAGAAGGGCGGTGAACTCCTCGTCGTCGGCGAGGCGGGACGGCACCGGGCGTTTGTCCGCGTCCTCGTCGAAGAACGAGGTGGACAGGGCAAAGGCGCCGGCAGCCAACGAGTCGTCGAGCGCCGCGGCGATGGCCCGGCGCTCCGTCTCGGTCGCCGGGCGTTCCCAGGCGGCCTCACCCATCGCCCACAGCCGCAGCGGGGTGTGCCCGACCTGGGCGGCAAGGTTGATGCCGAATCCCCGCCGGCGCAGGGCCGCCCGGTACTCGGCGTACGACGACCAGCTCCAGTCCACCGCCCCGTCGAAGACGTCGCGGGGCAGATCCTCCACATAGCAGAAGAGGCCACCGACCGCCTCCCGGTGTTCCGGCCGGACCGGGGCCAGCGACAGGGAGCAGTTGCCGGTCAGCGCGGTCGTGACGCCGTGCAGCGCCAGCGGGTCCGCGGCCGGGTCCCAGAACACCTGCGGATCGACGTGGGTGTGGGTGTCGATGAAACCGGGGGCGACGACGGCCCCGGAGGCGTCGAGCTCCGGCTCACCGTCCGGGCGCAGGCCCTCGGCCACCTCGACGACGCGTCCGTCCCGGACCCTGACGTCCGCGTGGCGGCCCGGTCCGCCGGTCCCGTCGACCACCGTCCCGCCCCGCACGATAAGCGATGTCATCAGGCTCCTTGTCGAACGTCGGACTGCCCTCGGGGGTTGGTGGCGCGAGGGACCGCCGGGACGCGAGCGGCGCCTCCGGCGGCCCGGGCATGGGCTTTCATCGCCGGTGGTAGGCGGCCGGCCGTCCAGCGCGGCGGGCGGCGTTCGCCTCTGCCGCGTCCTCGGTTCGGGCGTTGTGGGCCATCCGCTCGGCCTCCGCCGCCAGGTGGTCGGCGAACCCCAACCGTTCCCCGTCCCGGAAGTTCGCCTTCATCGCCTCCACCGCCAGCGGGGGCGCAGCCGCGACCTGGCGGGCCACGCCGAGCGCGTGCGCCAGCACGCCGCCCGCCGGCACGACGGCCTCGACCAGGCCGATCTGCAGCGCCCGCGCGGCGTCCACCCGGACGCCGGTGAAGTACAGCTCGCGGGCGAGCCCGGGACCGACGATGCGCGGCAGCGTCCAGGTCCCGCCGTAGTCGCCGGACTGTCCGGCGGCGCCGAAGGCGGTGACGAAAACCGCGGTGGCGTCGGCGTAGCGCAGGTCGCAGGCACAGGCCCAGGCCCAGGCCCAGGACAGTCCGGCACCCGCGCACGCCCCGTTGACCGCGGCGATGGTTACCTTCGGCATCTCGCGCAGCAGCAGCGCGGTGCGCATGTTGCGCTGGATCCGCACGACGTCGGCGTGAACGGTGCCGCTGCGGCCCAGGCCCGCCAGCATGTCCCGGTCGGCGCAGGCACAGAACCCGCGGCCGGCACCCGTGATGACGACCGCGCGCACCGCGTCATCGGTCGCCGCGCGCTCGAGCAGTCCGTCCATCCGCGCCATCAGCTCATAGGTCAGCGCGTTCAACCGATCCGCTCGACTGAGCGTCAGCACCGCGGTGGAGCCGTCGACCACCTGGTACGTGACGGGCTCGCCCGTTCCGCTGTCCTCACCCACCGGGGATACGTTCCATCACGCGCATCCTGGCGCGGCGCCACCGACCCATCTCATGGTTCAACCATATAACACTGCCGGTCCGGTGCGGTCAACGGAGCGGGCGGGCATCGTGATGGAGGCCGCGTCAACGGTAGTACCATAGAGTGTTGGCTAGTACCGATAGGGTGATCAGGGTGATACAGCAACGACAGGGAGGCGCTCGTGGCGTCCGGACCACAGACCCACGTCGGTGCCCCACCCCCTCGGCAGGGGAGGAGGAACTGCCGTCACCTCCCGCGTCGGGCGCGGTGATGATCGCCTCGGGTCGCCCGCTCGTCTCGCCCGCTCGCGCAAGCCGGACCTTCGACGAGGTCATCCGCCAGCTCCAGGACCTCATCCGCCGGCAGAAGGTCAAGATCGGCGACCGGCTGCCGTCAGAACGTGCGCTGGCCGAACAGTTCCAGGTCAGCCGCAACATGGTCCGCGAAGCACTGCGGATGCTCGAGATCACCGGGATGATCGAGCTGCGCACGGGCCGCTACGGCGGCGCGTTCGTCTGCACGGGCCGGCCGGAGATCGTCACGCGGAGCCTCGCCGACATGATGCATCTCGCGGCCTTCTCGCTGGCCGACCTGACCGAGGCCCGGCTGTGGCTCAGCACCACGGTCGTCCGGGTGGTCAGCCAACGCGCGACCGAGACTGATCTCGACCGCCTCGGCGCGAACGTCGACGCCGCCGTCGCCTACGCGGCCGCCGCGGACTGGCCCCACGTCGCGCAGGTCAACATGCAGTTCCACGACATGCTCGCCGAGCTGACTGGCAACCCCGTACTGAAGATCATCCATGACTCGGTGATGGGCGTCATCCGCGAGATATCGCTTGCCCTCGGCCCGATCAGGAGCGACGCGACCGTCCGGCACCGGGTGAAGATCCTGGAGCACCTGCGCCGGCGCGACGCCGACGCGGCGGCCGCGGAGATGGCAGCCAACCTGGCGTCGGTCCACGACTTCTGGCTACGCGAAATCGGGGACCGGCCGGTCGGCGAGATCACCGGCGCCGTCTCCACCGCCCTGCGTCGGGACGCGTGACGACCACCGGCGGACACGATCGCCCGCCCGGTCACCCGCTGATTTCCTCCCGGTAGAGACGCAGGTGACGCAGCAGCGGTTCGTCGCTCGCCCGGAGCACGACCGCGTCCTCGCCGGCGGTCACCCGGTGCCGCCACCACGGCGGGATCGCCACCACGTCGCCGCGCGACGCCGTGAAGGTCGACGCGCCGTCCTCGACGTCCTCGACGTCGACGACGACCGCGCCCGACAGCGGGATGAGCAGGCTGCTGGTGGTCGTGCGACGGGCGGGCAGCGACGCCCCGCCGGCCAAGCTCAGCGCCTCCAGCTCGATCGTCAGCAGGTGGTCGGCGCCGAACGCGGCCCGCCGCACGCCTGGCGCGATCTCCGGCGCCGACCGTGCGAGTTCCGCCGCGGCGAACCGCATCGGAGAGGCCGGATCGGCGTGCTCGATCGTCTGGCGCAGGTCCGGGTGGGTCTCGAAGAACATGGCCCGCAGCTGGTGGATCAGCGGCACGTCGAGGATGTCGATCCAGTACGCCTCCTCGTCGCTGTCGTTTCCGTGCCCGTGCCACCGCCAGTTGGGGGTCAACAGGACGTCGCCGCCGGCCATGTCGATGCGGGTGCCGTCGACGACGGTGTAGGTGCCCGGGGGGACGTCGACGGCCACCCGCAGGGCGCTGGGCGTGTGGTGATGCGCCCGGGGGGACTCGTGCGGGAGAACCATCTGGTAGGCCGCGACCAGGTTCGGCGTCGAGGCGTAGGTGTTGCCCTTCTTCGGGTTGACGCAGATCAGGTTGCGGCGTTCGGCGAACTCCACCGACACGAACTCCCCCGCCGCATGCAAAGCCGCTCGGGCATCGGTGTAGCGCCAATGAAACGGCGGAAAATCCCTTTTCGGCTCCGGGTAGAGCGACGGCTCGGGCTTGGCCCACCCCGGCCCGAAGGACCGTTCGGCGAGTTCATCGAAATACCCGTCCAGTGCTGTCCCCACGGCACGCTCTCCCTTCGGTCGACGTCCCTATCAACCGCACCTGGTCGTACGTCCGGCCGCGGGCTCGATCGCGTCATACCGGCGTCGCCTCGCCACGGCCGACGAATCCGCCCGGTCGGGCTCCCGTCAGCGTGCCCTCGGACTGCGTCACCGTGCCGGCGACGACCGTGTGCCGGAACCCGCCCGCAGGCCGACGCAGCCGCTTCCCGCCGCCGGGCAGGTCGGCAACAAAGCTGTCGGGCTCCCAGGCGAGATCCGCCAGCGCGAAGACGGTCAGGTCCCCGGCGAGCCCCGGCGCGATCCGGCCGCGGTGACTCAGGTTGAACGCGTCAGCTTGGCGACCGGTCAGCGCGTGCACCGCCTCCTCGACGGTGAAGTCGCCGCGCTCGCGGACGTGCCGCGCCAGCAGCAGCGTGGTGTCGCCGGCGGCGCAGAACATGGTGAGGTGCGCTCCGGCGTCACTGTTGGACACCAGCGCGCCCGGGTGACGCAGCAGCGCCGCGACGCCGTCGGGGTCGTAGTTGGACAGTCCGACCCCGACGATGTCGGGCACGAGATCCTCCTCGAGTACCCAGTCCGCCAGCACGTCCGAGGGATGGCCGCCGCGCGCCGCCACCAGGTCGGCCAGCGTGCGGCCGACGAACGGCTGGTTCTCCGGCCGCCTGGCGGCCATGATCCGCACGCGGTCGGGTACCCGGTGCGGGAACGGGTTGAAGGTGACGGTGTCCCACTCCTCCCGCGCGACCCGGCGCCAGTCCGGGTCGGCGAGCAGCCGCCGTTTCTCCGCCTCGTCGGCCTGGATGGCGCGGTTCCACCCCTGGGCGAGATTCATGAAGCTCATGCCGCCGAAGAAGTTCGGCCGGACGTCCATCGTCCGCGGGGTGACCTGCGGGTAGACCCGGATTCCCTCGTTCTGCCAGGCGGCGGCCCGGTCGAGCATCTCGTGGAAGGCCCGCTCGGACCGTTCGTTGTGGTAGATCCCGAGCCAGGACGAGGCGACGCCGCGCGGGGCACACAGCTCGACGAACCGGCCGACGTCACCCGCCATGTACCTCAGCTGCTGGCGGGGGATAAACTCCAGCGGGGCGTCGTAGCGGGCGAGCACGTCGATCAGGGCAGCGTGTTCGGCGTCGTCCGCGAGCACGCTGGGCACCGGGCGCCCGGTCGGGTCCTCGTCGAACATCGACGTCGACAGGCCGAAGGCGCCAGCCCGCAGGCAGTCGTCCAACACGGCGGCGAGTTGCTCCCGCTCCGCGGCGGTCGCCGCGCGTTCCCAGGCCGCGTCACCCATAACGAACATCCGCAGCGGGGTGTGGCCGACGAAGTACGCGGCGTTGACGGCGGTGCCGCCGCGAGCGACCAGGCAGTCGCGGAACTCCGCGAACGTCGACCATGACCACGGCACGGCCTGCTCGAAAGCCTCCCGCGGGATGTCCTCGACGAACGCGAAGATCGTGGTGACGGCCTGCCGGTCCTGTGGACGCAGCGGCGCCAGCGACAGGGAGCAGTTGCCCGTCACGACCGTGGTGACCCCGTGCTGCGGCATCGGATCGCACAGCGGATCCCAGAACAGCGAGGGGTCCAGGTGGGTGTGGGCGTCGATGAAACCGGGGGCGACGTAGGCACCGGAGGCATCCAGCGTCTGCTCATCGCCGCCCTCGGCCCGCAGCCCTGGCCCCACCTCGGTGATGACCCCGTCCCGAACCCGTACGTCGGCGCCATAGGCGGCCGCACCAGTGCCGTCGACGACCGTTCCACCGTGAATCAGTACACAGCTCATCGTCCCCTCCCTCACCTGTCGATACCCGCCGCCGACGACCCGCGGCGATGTCGTGGAACGTCATGGACTGCCCCGGTACCGTCATGCCGACAGGGCGTCGCGGCGCATCCGGTCGGCCGGGGCGGGCGCCTTCGCCCGCGCGGCCGGCCAGCCCGGCGAACCGGCTCGGGGGAGGATCAGGTCGGCGAAGGCTGCGGGGTCCTCGTAGCCGAACAGGTGATGGCGCCGAGCCATCTGCAGCGGAACCCCGATCCGCGCCGCCTGTTGCTCGAACCACCGGCGCGGCAGGTGTGACTCGGCGCCCGCGGCCACCACCGTCGGACAGGACAGGCGGCCGAGCGCCGCCCAGGCGGCCGGCGTACTGACGCTGTGCCAACTTCCCAGGTACGCGCGGGCCTCGTCGTCGGGATGGCAGCACAGCTCGACGGACCCGTCCGGGCGCGGCCGGGTGCCGGCGGCGGCGTAGGCGGCCCGGACAGCCGGGGTGAACTCGGCGAACGGTCGCCGGGTGCGCAGGTGGTCGTCCAGCTCGACGCGGCTCGGGAACACCGCGCGCCAGCGGGCCGCCGCGGCGGCGCTTCGCCGGCCGCCGACATAGGAACCAGGTCCGGCGGGCTCGGTGGCGACGTCGACGACGATCGCCTCCGCGAGGACGACGCCCACCGGCGGCACCCCCAGCTCGCCCAACAGCTCCGCGAGCAGCACCGCGACCCCGCCACCGAAGGACATCCCCACCACCAGGGGGCGCTCGATACCCAGCGCGGACAGCACCGCCGCAGCGTCGTGGGCCGCCTCAGTAAAGGTCAGGGGGACTCCGTCGGGCAGCGCCTCGGATCGCCCGTGGCCGGGAAGATCCAGGGCGACCGGTCGGACCACCCCGGCGATCTCCGCGGCCAGCGGGCCGAACAGCCCGGCGCAGAAGCCGGCCGGATGGAGCAGCACCACGGGTGGACCCGCGCCGCCCCAGTCGTAGCAGGCGACGCGCCGCCCCTGCCGCCGCACGGCCACGACATCCACTCGGCACCTCATGTCGTTCTCGGCAATCCAGGTTGTTCGGTCAATTCGATACCGGCGCGGTCCCGGCCGGCCGGGCGGCTACGGACCGCTCGACCCGGCCGCTGGGCCCCCGGATGTAGGAGGCTCGTAGTCGAACGCGATGTTCGTGCCGCCGACGCCCCGGATCACCGGGACGGACATGCTGCCCACCGACTCGATGGCGATGGTCACCTCGTCGCCCGGTCGCAGGGGACCCACGCCCTCGGGGGTCCCGGTCGCGATCACGTCGCCCGGATGCAGCGTAGTGACCGACGAGGCGAGGACGATCATCTCGCGTACGTCGACGATGAGGGAACGGGTGTTGGCCTTCTGCCGCAGCTCACCGTTGACGGTCAGGGCCACGTCGAGCTGGTCCGGGTCGGCGACCTCGTCGGCGGTGACGATCCACGGGCCAAGCGGCGTGAAGGTGTCGTAGGACTTGCGCATCACCCGTTCCTCGGCGCCGCGCACGGTCACGTCGATCAGGCAGGAGTACCCGAAGATGTGCCCGAGCGCGTCCGGGCGGGAGATGTGCCGCCCACCCCGCCCGATGATGATCGCCAGTTCGCACTCGTGGTGGATCTCCCGCCCGGGCAGATCCGGCAGCACGATGGGCTCGGCCGGCCCACTGAGCGACGAGGGCGCCTTGAGGAAGAAGCCGTTGCGGTCGGCGCGGTTCTTCGAGGTCATTTCGGCGATGTGGGCGTGGTAGTTCGCCGGGTAGGCCAGCAGCTTGCTCGGCCAGCCGACCGGCGCGAGCAGGCGCGCCGACGCCAACGCGACGCCGGGCCGGGTCGCCAGCGCTTCGGTGATGCGCGGCCGTAGCTCGCCGAACGCGGCGATGAGCGCCACGTCGGCGACCGGGGGCCAGCTGCCGGCCGGGACCGGGGACAGGTCGGTGATGTCGACCAGCTCCGCGTCCCCCTCGCCCGCGTCGCGGATCACGCCGATCGCCGCGCCGGCTCCCGCGGCCGCGGTGGCAAAGCGAGCCAGTCTCATACCGGAACCTCCCGTGTCGGAGCGTGCTGGAAGGGGGGCGCGGACCGTCGCCCGGCGTACCCGCCACGGACCGTGTCGAGGACGAAGCCGGGGTCGGCGGGCGGTCTGTCGGCGCGCCAGGCGACGTGTCCGTCCGGCCGGACGAGCACGTACCGGGTCTCGTACGCGGCGACCACGTCCGGCCCGTCGAGGCTGATGACGGACAGCGGCACCCCGCGGCTGGCGGCCGCCTCCGCGAAGGCAGCCGTGTCTGCCCCGGCGGTGCCCGCGGTGTCCGCGGCCGCGCCGGTTCCGAGCCGGAGGAGGACAAAACCTCGGCCGAACAGGTCGAGGGTGGAGCGGCCGTCGGGGAGCCAGACGTGTGGTGCCCGCGCGCCGGGATAGGTTGTCTGGGTGTAGGTCATCTTCTCGTCCGGCGGCTCCGGGGAGCCGTCCGGGACCAGCACCTGGGAGTTGTAGCGGTAGCCGAGGTGGATGCCCAGGGTGTGCCACTCGTGCTTCATCCGCGCGGCGAAGCCTTCGCCGAGGGACCGGCGGGCGCGCTCGCCGGCGTCACCGGGGTCCAGGAATTCGGGGGGTGGCCGGAGCTCGTTGCGCGGCGACAACATCCGGGCCAGGTTCCGGCTGGCCTCGGCGACGTTGCGCACCGCCACCGGGCGGCGGTCGTCCTCGTAGGAGGCGAGCAGGCCGGGGGTGCCCCACCCGTCGAGGGTGGCGGCGAGCTTCCAGGACAGGTCGACGGCGTCCCCGATACCGGTGTTCATGCCGAAGCCGCCGGTGGGGGACATCACGTGGGCGGCGTCGCCGGCGACGAACACCCGCGCGGTGCCGTAGCGGTCGGCGACGAGCTCCCCGCGGGTCCACGGGACGACCGTCTCGATCTCGTAGTCGATGGGGGCGCCCACGGCCCGCAGGATCGCTTCGTGGATCTCGGCGGCGGACCAGACCCGCGGCATGGCGTCCCCGATCAACGACATCCGCCAGCGGTCGGCGCCGTTGATGGCGACGATCGTCGCCCAGGTGCCCTCCGGACCGATGACGATGAACCGGTAGGCCTTGGCCTTGTCGTGGCGGTCGGGCAGGTCCCGGCACCGAAAGATGATATTGGTCGTGTAGGTCAGGGCCGGCGTTCCGCTCATCGGGATGCCGGCGAGGTCACGCACGGCGCTGGACGCCCCGTCACAGCCGACCACGTACCGGGCGGTGCACCGCCGCTCGGCGCCCGTTCCGCCGATGTCACGCAGCGTCACCTCGACGTGGTCGGGGTGTTCGACGAGGTCGACCAGCTCCGTACGGTAACGCAGAGTAACTCGATCGAAGGAGGTCACAAACCGGCGCAGGATCGGGTCGAACATGTCCTGCGGACACCGTTCCCGGATCTGCGGGCTCTGCGGCGGCGGGACCGCGGCCGCCATCGCCGGGACCCTTTCCCGGCCGAGCTCGTAGCCGTTGAGGGCGGTGACGTAGGCGTTGTCCTGCGGGTAGTCGCGGGGGTAGGGCGAGTCCACCACATCCTGGACGATGCCCCAGCGCCGGCAGTGCTCCATCGTGCGGATGCCGACCAGATCCATCTTCGGCTGGTAGATCGAGCCGTCGCCGCGCTCGAGGAGCGTGCTGGGCACCCCTCGCCAGGCCAGGTCGCCGGCGAGGGCCAACCCAACCGGACCGGCGCCCACGATGAGGACGTCGACGTCGGTCACCCGATCACCCCACGAGCGATGATCTCTTTCTGGATCTCCGTGGTGCCCTCCAGAATGGCGATCAGCTTGGCGTCACGGAAGAGCCGCTCGACGGGGTGGTCTCGCATGTACCCGGCGCCGCCGAGCAGTTGGACGCAGGTCGTCGTGACAGCCATGCACACGTCCGCGGCGAACGCCTTGGCCATCGAGGAGATGGTGACCAGCTCCTCGTGCGGCACACCCGCGTCGAACTGGCGGGCCACCTCGTAGACCAGGCAGCGGGTCGCCTCGAGCTGGGTGGCCGCCTCCGCGATCATCCAGCGCGGGCCCTGGAACGCCGCGACCGGCCGGCCCTTGACCTCCCGCCGCTCGCAGTAGGCGATCGCGTAGTCGAGCGCAGCCTGCGCGCCGCCGATGCCCATCGCGCCGATCGTCGGCCGGTTGATGTGCAGGGAACGTAGCGCGGCCCGGAAGCCCTTGCCCTCCTCGCCGAGCATGTTCTCCTCGGGCACCCGCAGGTCCTCGAAGAACAGCGACACGTTCGGCACGCCGTGCTGGCCCATCTTGCGGTCCTGCGCGCCGACCACGAAACCGGGGGTGGCGGTGTCGACGATGAAGGCGCTGATGCCCGCGCCCCGGGGCTGGTCGTTCGTGCGGGCCATCACCAGTGCGTATTTTGCGACGCTGCCCCAGGTGATGTAGGATTTTTGGCCGTTGATGACCCAGGACGAGCCGTCCCTGACCGCTCTGGTGCGCATTGCCGCCGGGTCGGAGCCGGCGTCAGGCTCGGACATCGCGAGGCAGGTGAGCGACCTGCCTTTGGCGATCTCGGGCAGGAATCGCTGCTTCTGCTGTTCGGTACCGAAGTTCAGCAGCGGCTGGACGAACACGCCGCACTGGCCACCGAGCTGGCCGAGCCCGGTGAGCCCACCCTTGGCGATTTCCTCCCGAGCGATACAGGTAGACGTGAGGTCCCCGCCGGGCCCGCCGTAGTCTTCCGGCACGGCGAGCTGGAGTAGGCCCATGTCCCCGAAGACCTCGATCAGTTCCTCGGGGAACCGGTCGGACTCGTCGACCTCGGCGGCGATCGGCGCGACGCGGTCGGCGACCATTTCGGCGACCGCGTCGCGGAACATTTCGTGTTCAGCATCCAGGCGCATGTCAGCTCCTCACCTGCTCCGATCGGTGGTGGACGCGTCCGTTGCCGGCCTGGTGCGCGGCGGCCCAGCGGGGCGCGACCGCCCGGGGCGCGGCCGAGCGGATCAGGCCGCGGGCGATGGTGTTGAGCTGGATCTGGCTAGTGCCCTCGTAGATGGTGGTCAGCTTCGCGTCCCGCATATACCGCTCCACCGGGTGGTCGTCCATGTAGCCGGCGGCCCCGAGCACCTGGACGGCGTCGGTGGTCACCCGCATCGCGGTTTTCGCGGTCATCCACTTGGCCATCGAGGAGATGGTCGCGATGGACTCGAGCGGGGCCCCCTGGTCGACCTGGCGGACGCATTCGTAGAGCAGGCAGCGCGCCGCCTCCACGCGGGTCGCCATGTCGGCGAGCATCCACCGCAGGCCCTGGTATTCGACCAGGGAATGACGCCCCTGGTATCGCTGCTTCGCGTAGTCCCGGGCGTAGCCGAACGCGGCCTGGGCCCCACCCACGGCGATTGCGCCGATCGGCGGGCGCATGAGATGCAACGCCCGCATAGCCGCCCGGAAGCCGTCCCCCTTGTCGCCGAGCATGTTCTCGGTGGGCACCCGTAGCTCGTCGAAGAACACCTCGACGTTGGGGATACCGCGGCCGCCCATCTTGACGTTGTGCCGGCCCTCGACAAAACCGGGCCTGTCGGTCTCCACCAGGAATGCGCTGATCCCACCGCCGCCGCGGGCGGGAACCGGCTCGCTGGTTCTGGCGAAGACCAGCGCGTAACGGGCCGCCTTGCCGTAGCTGATCCACGACTTCTGCCCGCTGAGGACCCAGGAGCCGCCGTCGCGGCGGGCCCGGGTCGTCATCGCCGTCGGGTCCGAGCCCGCCCCGGCCTCGCTGAGGCAGACACAGGCGATGGCGCCCTTGGCCAGCTCGGGGAGGAACCGCTCCTGCTGCTCCTGGCTGCCGTACGCCAGCAGCGGATAGGCGACGATCCCGTTCTGCCCGGCGAGCTGAGCCAGCGCCATGGACCCGCTCTCGGCAACCGCCTCCCGGGCGACGCAGACCGAGGTCAGGTCGGCGCCGGGGCCACCGAAGCGCTCCGGGATCATCAACTGGATCAGACCCAGGTCGACGAACCGCTCGACGATCTCCGGCGGAAGCTGGTCCTTTCTGTCGACGTCGGCCGCGATCGGCGCGATCTCCCGGGCGCCGAACGCCAGCACCGAGCGCCTGAACGCCTCATGCTCCGCCGCCATCCGCCCCTCACCCCGTCCGTCCTTAATGGTTGAACCTAAGAGCTGACGCGGACGCCGTCAAGATGCGGTGCGCGAACAGGGCGCGCTTGCCCGGTGACACCCGACCGGCGTCGGCTCCGCCGTGATCCGCTGGTGCATCCAGGCAGGAGCGATCATCCCCGAAGTCATGGCGCAGCTCCTTCAGGGGCGTCAGTGTGCCCTTCGATCGTCATGTGTCTCACAGCAAAACAACTGAGTCAGGGAGTGACGATGCGGCTTTTGGGGCTGTCGGCTAGGGTGCGCGGGCATAGGCATGACTGCGAAGCGCTCTCGGGATAGCCGGCTGGTCCCGGATCTGACCAGTTTCGTGGGCCGGCGGCGCGAGTTGAGCGAAGCGAGGCGTTTGCTGTCGGTGTCGCGGCTGTTGACGCTGACTGGTCCTGGTGGGGTGGGCAAGACGCGGTTGGCGTTCCGTCTCACTGGGGAGCGGTGGCGGGCGTTTCCGGATGGGGTGTGGGCCGTCGAGTTGGCTGAGCTCGATGATCCGGAGTTGTTGGCGTATACCGTGATCCGCGCGCTGGGACTGCTGGATCGGTCGAACCGGTCGGTGCAGGCAACGCTCGTGGATCATTTGGCGTCGCGGCATCTGCTCCTGGTGTTGGATAATTGTGAGCACCTGGTCAATTCTTGTGCGCAGCTCGCTGACGCGATGTTGCGATCATGTCCGGATCTGCGGATCTTGGCGACGAGTCGGCAGCCGCTCGGGGTCGCGGGTGAACAGGTTTTGGTCGTACCACCTTTGTCAGTTCCGAACGTTGACCAACGGCTGTCAGGCGAGGGTCTGACGCATTATGATGCTGTGCGCCTGTTCGTTGACCGTGCGGTTGCCGTCCGGTCGGGCTTTGCTCTCACCGAGGGCAATGGCGCTGCGGTAGCGGGTCTGTGTCAACGGCTCGACGGCGTTCCGCTGGCCATCGAGTTGGCCGCGGCCTGGCTGTCGGTGATGTCGCCGGCGCAGGTCCTCGAGCGGCTCGGCGATCAGATTCGGCTTCTCGTCCACGGCAGCCGCAGCGCGCCGAAGCGTCAGCGGACGCTGCGAGCTTTGATCGAGTGGAGTTTCAGTCTGTGTTCAACTGAGGAGCAGAGGGTCTGGGCCGACCTGTCGGTTTGCGTCGGCGGTTTCGATCTGCACGCGGCCGAGGAGATCTGCGCCAGTGGAACGGTCACGTCCGGTGACGTTGCGAACCTCGTCCGTGGGTTGGTGAACAAGTCTGTCCTCGTCACCGAGGAATACGAGGGCGCCGTCCGCTATCGGATGCTGGAGACGGTACGCCAGTATGGCCGGGATCGCTTGCAGGAGTCCGGCCGGATGGTCGCTGTGCTGGAACGCCACCGGAGC
>NZ_CAUVXP010000051.1:0-33806 GCF_963555955.1 Protofrankia sp. Cas3 | reverse complement strand
CAGTGTATCTGATGTTGTGGGGTTAGGTTCGTGTTCCTTTGGTTGTCTCGTCATTCGCTTGTGTGAAGAGGGGCAGGGTCACGCCCACCAAGGCTTACGACCCTGCCCCTTTCGGCCAGCGGGAATGATGCGACGCATTCTCACTGACACGCTTATCATGCTGCCTGCGTTTTGTGGCGTAGTGGCAGGCAGAGGAATGTTGCAATGCCGAGAATGCCCGGTTCGGGCATTGCTGTTACGGCAGGGTGTGTGCCAAACCTGGGATGCTCTGCGAGTGCACGCGACGTCTCGTCTATGAGAGGCTGCGCTTCTGCGAGGGTGACAGGTTCGTGTTGTAGGAGCAACGCGCCCAAATGGTCTGCGAAGTATTCGTCAGCCTCGCGTGCGTGTTCGCCTCGCGTGCCAAAGGCTGGGTCTATTAGATGGGCGAGTTCGTGTGCCCATTCGCGTGCGCCTGACATGGGGGCGAGGATGATACGTCTGTGGATCAGGTCGCAGAGTCCTGCTGTTCCCGGGTCCAGGACGTGTACCTCAACGGCCAGTCCTTGGATGCCGGCTATGTCTGCTGCGAGGGCCATCAAGGGGAGTTCGCGTAGGTAGGGGTCGAGCGCGAGCGTGCCTGGGTGTGCCTGTGTGGCTGCTGGCAGCATGTGCTGTTCTGCCTGTGTGCGTGCGAGTGCGAGGATCGTTCGTGACGTGTCGATGAGCCATTCGGCGAGGCTGTCGAGGTCGCTATCACTCGCTGCGGGTTTCCGGGTTCGTTCGAGGATTTCCCGGACGATTTCCGAATGTTCCCACAGGGTGAGGATAGCTAGGATGATGGCGTCGCTGTGCCGGGCGAATGGGCCTGTGCTGGTGGTGTAGGAGCTGGCGTCGGTGATGGTGTCGGGTGGGGTGATGGCGAGCATCGCCCCGTATGCGATCGGCCAGTTGATGAGGTCGGCTGGGCTGGTCACAGTTTCGCGGCTTCGTCGGCGGCCAGCCATGCCGAGTCCACAATGAATTTCCGGTATGCGCGGCATTGCGGGCTGGATGGGAGAATCGTTTTTGTGGATTCGGCGCGGAGGAATGCGATTCGTTTCCATGCGACCCGGGCTTTTATCGGGTCGTTTCCGACGAAATTCGTGTAGATGGGGTCACCGTTTGACGCATGGCCGTTTGGCGGCGGCGGGGCAAGGCGGTCGGCGCACAGGTCGAGGTCTGCGACGGTCCACGGCGATGTGTCGAGGCGGGGGGGTGGGACATGCGTTGAACTGACATAGCGTGGGATTCTGCTACCGGGGGAGCGTGGCCGTCCGGTTCGGATTTCGTCGAATGTTGCGCCGGTGTGTCCTGCGTCGTCGGGTAGGTCGGGGGTGCAGATGACCCATACGCCGGAGCGGTCTTCGACAATCATGCGGCCGGCGGGGTCGCGGGTGACGGATAGGATTTCCCGGCGGGCTTTCACGACGGATTGGGGGTGGCCGAGCGCTTTTGCTGCCTCGAGCATGAGCTGGTCGCCGGTGTGGATTGGGCGGGGTGGCCGTGCGGGGAAATCGTCGATAATCACGGGCATGTTTTGGCTCGTTTCTTGGCGGGCGACTATTGCACTCTGATCATACCGTGCCCGGTCCGGGTCTGCGATTTGGGGTGGCGGCGGGAATGCGCGGGACGGCTGGGCGTCAAGGTTGCTGAGGGTGCGCCGGTGGCTGAGGCTCACGTGTTCTCCTGGGGTGGGCTGAGGCGGGCGAGGTGGCGCCGGTGGCGGGCGGTCAGGCCGAAGTTCCGGCGGATTGTTTTCGCGGCGCTGGCGGCTTTCTGGGTGGCATGGCGGGTACGTGCCGCTTCGATGGCTGCGGCAACACGGGCAAGGGATTCGGCGCGGAGGGTTTCGAGGTCGGCGGCGGTCACGGTCATTGTCGTGCTTTCGGGTGGGAAGGAGCCGGACGGGGCAGGGTCCGGCGGATTTACGCTGCCGTGTCGAGTGACAATTGAATGTGGAGGCAGACCGTTGCCTGTGCGGCTACTTTCGCCAGCCTGCGAATGTCGGTTGGCTGAAGGCGCCGGCGGCATCGCGGGCCGACGGATAGGGCGATAGAGCCAGGATCGACGATCTTCCGGTCGCAGACACGGCACCTGGGCGGGCCGTCGGTAGCAGCTGTGGTGGTCATAGTTGATCTCTCTTGATCGTTAGTGGGGAGCCCGGGTGGTTGGCGTTTTGGACTGGCGCCTGTCCAGAGCGGCCAACCACGGGGGGTGACTGTCGGTAGTTGCTCTCAGGTGCGTATTTACGTTTTCTCGGCGGTCAGTTCCCCGAGCACCGACAACCACTACCCGCACTACCCGCATTGGGGCCGAAAACGGCCTGTGAGCTGCGCGGATAGGTGCGGGTAGTGCTTCCCGCCACTACCCGCACTGCGGGTAGTGACCCCCGCAAGCCGTGATCTTGCGGGTAGTGACTACCCGCACTGCGGGTAGTGCTGAAGGCCAACCCCCCGCATCGAAAACCCTTGTAACACAGGGGTTTTTCGTCGTTTGCGGGTAGTGCGGGTAGTGGTTGTCGGTGCTCGGGGAAAATCTTGGTGAGATGACACAAATTCATGGTGATCACAGGTCGGCTGCCTTCTCGATTTCCCAGCGTTGGACCTTGTTGTGACTGTCCGTTGTCGCCTCACGGAGGACGTATGAGCCGAACCAGCGGCCGACCTGGCCCCGGAGTCGCTTCCCGAGCGCGATGACGCTCGGGATGTGGCGGCCGTCCAGCAAGGTGTCGGGGATGGTGCCTTCCCAGGGGTCGGAGCCGTCCGGGTCCCGCTCGAAGCTGGCTCGAAGCATGGCGGAGGTGATCGGCTGTGCGCCGAACTTCTGTTCCCAGCGGCTGAGGAACGCTTGCCACATTGCCGCGGCGTCGTCCATCTCGCGGACGTCGGTGGCGTTGGCGAGGAAGCCGGGTAGGCCGTGATGGGTGACGAACCCGCCGGCTGCCTGCGCCCACGGGGTGAACTGGCGCATGACGTGGTGCGAGCGGGGGGCGCCGGCGGTCATCCAGTCGGCGACGAGGACCAGGACGTGCCACATCAGCTCATGGCGGTTTGCCGGTGCGGTCAGCCATGTTTCCAGGTCGGGGATCGCGAACCCGGATCGCTGGTCGGGGTTGGGCATGTTCGGGTCGAGCCGGACCACGGCGGTGCGGGTGGCCATGTCCCCGCCGAGACGGATGTTGTTACCGGTCGCGAGCCACATCCGGTCGTTGGCGCGTTTCGCGGTCTTGGATGAGCCGAGGATGCGGTCAGACCATTCGGTCGCGGTAAGGAGTCCCGCGAGGATCGGGGATTTAATTTGCGTTCCTTCTTCAAGATTGTCGAATACGATGACCGACTCGGGTTGCGCCAAAACGGACGTGATGACCTTGCGGAGTTCTTCGTCGGATTCCGGCCACGGCTGCTGTCGTTTCCCATATAGGGCGCCGGCGATGTCGGTCAGGAGCGTTTTCCCGGACGCCTGCGTGGTCGCGGTGACCAGGCCGAACGGGATAAGTGCGCGTACGTAGGGGCGCAGGATCGGCGAGACGAGCAGGCCGAGATAGGTAGCCCTGTCGGCATCCGATACCCATGGGAAATCATGCAGCACCCGGCCGATGAAGCGCTTTGCGGAGATCACCTGTTCCCGTGATGGGTGTTCCGGCACCGGGCGGAGGGCGACTTTCGGGGCGTAGTACAGCCCGGTCGCCCGGTCGTAGCCGACGGTCTGTAGGAGTGATCCGTCAGGTCGCAGTATGGGCGAGCTGACAATCCCGCGGAGTGGGCGGACGCCTGGCCAGTGCCGACCCGAGAGCACAGCCGCAAGAACCCGGTCGGGGGGAGTGCACTCCTCCTCCCACTCCGCGCCGCTGAAGCCCTGGCAGATCTTGAAGACGTAGGCTTTATGAGCGAGCAGCGACGCGAACCCTGCCGCGGTCAGTGGCGCCGAGGCGAGCGGTAGCGGATCGTCAGAATCGGTGCCGATATCTCCGGAGATGCGGCCGACCTGGACGATCTCACCGTTCGTGACGTACAAATCGTCGAATTCTCCCTCGTCGACTGCGGCGGTCAGGGTCCGGATCGTTTCGGGTGTGTCGCCTGCCTCGATCCAGGGCTTGCCCTGGGGTCGTTCTGTCGGCTGGACGGTAGGGGGTTTGTCGGCTTCGTGCTGGGAGGCACGGGCGCGCATAGTCTCGTCCCATCCAGCCTTAAATGCCTCATCGAATGCGCGTTTCCCGAGCAGGCGGGTTATCGTGAGTGCGTCCCGATGCTCCGCTTTGATCATCATGTTGGGGGCATGGCGGCCGAGGAGGTAGGCGTGCTCCCGTGCTGCCTTGAGCTTTGCTAGGTCGTTGGGTTCTTCCTTCAGTTTGGCGATGATGGTGTTGATGTCGAGCTCGACAGAGGGCAGCGCGGTCATGCCGGGTCACCAGCTGTCCGCGGTGCACGCATTCCCGCAGAAAGCCCGGACTCGACAGTTCGAGTCGCCTCGGACAGCGGGAGGCCCGCTGTTACTCCCGCGTCGGTGAGGGCTTGGCGGACGTCCTGCTCATCCAGGAGGCCACCCGCGACGAGTCGGCCTATTTTGTACGCGGCGCCGTTGAGCGCATGGTTTCGGCCGCTGTCGGGCGCCATAGCGGCGATATCCGCGCATTCCCCGGTCAATGCGGCCAATGCCCAGCGTTCCCGCCGCGCGCCGGTGCTTGGCGCGGTCCTGGATACGGCGCGAGTGGTTGGCTGATTGGGAGGTGAGGGCCGCTGATCAACGGGCACCCACGGCGGGATGAGGCTCATCGGGTGCCCCAGCACCAGCGGTAACGGCGTCCGGAGATGTGCACGGATGGCGCCGCGACGACATAGCCGGATTTCCCGCGGTAGTCGAGTCCGGGGAGGAATCGGGTTTTGTTGCCATCCCCGGATGGTGGGACAAACAAATGCCAGCCGATTTCACGGCCGGTTTCGGCGATTCCGAGAATGTCCGGCGGGTAGCCTGCACGGTCCATTTCGGCGAGGGATGCGAGCCCTTCCGGGCCGTCGAGGTCGATGACGTCGAAGTGCACGCCGGTCCGAAGCCCGACGTTGGCGTGCGGCCACCGGCTCCACCATGATCGGATCACGTCCGGGTCGACGGACGCGTTGTGCAGTCCGCGGGGTGCAGCGCGGCCGATGGGGTGCTTCGCGGGCCGGTGGCAGTCGGGTGTGCCGCATGCGCAGCGGTCCCCGTTCGGCCACCACAACGGGACTACCGGCCAGCCGCGCCGGGCGTAGCCGAGTGCCGCGGCTTTGAGGTCGGGATGCGCGCGCCGATCAGCGCGCTCGGTGGAAGAATCGAGCATGGGTCTCGTTCCCTCTCTGTAAGGGTTCGGGGTCAAGGGCCGATCGGGTGCGTCAACACCTGGTCGGCCCGCGTCGGTTAGAGCGGACGGGTTATGATCGTGAGGATCCGTTCTTGCCGATCTGATCATTGCGGCGCCTGGTTCCTCGGCCGGGCGCCGTTTCGGCGCTTTCATGCGGCTTCGGCTTCTCGGTCGATAGCGGTCTTAGCGGCTTTGCTGATCGGTCCGAGTAGCGCGCGGACCTCATCCAGCACGGCGGGGTCAATCGGACCGTCAGCGGCGAGCTCGGCCGCACGGCGGACAGCGGCTACGGCGACCGTGGCGGCTGTCGTCGGGTCGGTGATGCGGCCGATGGTGCGCGGGATGTCACGAGATGCGACGCTGGCCAGTCGTGCGCGCTCCCGGCAAAACTCCGGATCAGCATTTTTTCCGGTCGGGCTGTAAGGCATCGGTTCTCGCCTTCGGGCAGCAAAAATACGCCGCCCGATGGAGGCGGCCTGCCCGGACTTTCCGCCCGGCGGATCTCCACGATCGTAGCACCTCTACTCACGGTGTCTTCGTCGACGGTTCGTACGAGACGTCGAACTCGACGAAGCCGGCTTCGGTTAGGCGGTCGAGGACATCGCGCGCATGTTCGGCAGTCCACTGCGGGTTCCGGCTGCACCGGGGACAGCGGATATGCACGCGACGTTCATCGTCCAATCGGACGCATTCGTGTTTGCGTCGACCGGCGAGATCACCCATGGCGAATCCGCGGTTGACGTCGATTCTTTCAGCGCGGCCGACGAGGTCGCCTAGTACGCATCGGGAATGCTGCCCACGATCAGTGCAGATCAGTCCGAGGATCCGTGGATTGCTCATGATGCCGTCCGTCGGGTGATCCGGATTAGGTTCGGGTCGAATTTCCCGCCACGTGCACCGGGCAGGATGACGACGTCGATCAGTGCGCGGACGATCGCGCGGCGCCTCGACAGTGTCAGGCCAGGCCAGTGCGCGGCCACGTCGTTCAGGTCCAACAGTCCGTCCACGAGCGACACCCGCGCCATTGCGGCCTGTCTGCGTCGCAACGTGTCCAGCTCGGTCCGGACCTTGTCCACGGCTGTCCTACGCACGATCCGGGTGACCTCGTCGGTCAGGTCGTCATCGGCCATCGCGGCGCCGATTGCCGCGGCCCTGGCCTGCGCAGCCTCGATCCCGCGGCCTACGGCGAGTACCTCGCCAGCGTCCGGGGCGCCTGCGGCCATCAGCTGTTCGACCGTGCCGGGTGCGGCGAGAAGGTGGATCACGATCGTCTCAACCAGCGCATCGACGGGGTCCGCGGCACGACGTACCCCGCGGCATCCGCCTTGCATGATCGGCGGGCACAGGTAGGCGCGTGGCGCCGAACGGTGCGGCTGAGTGCCTACGACGGTTGCGCCGCACTTCCCGCATTTCGCGATCCCGGACAGCAAATGGACGTGCTTGTTCGTCCAGCCGGGCGGCGTGGTACGGCCGGACAGCAGACCCGATACCGCGTCGAAGGTGTCGCGATCGAGGACCGCGGGCCATATTGCCGGCCCGATGTCCTGGCCATGGTGAATCCGCCGTCCGGTGATCGTCGGGTTCATGAGGGAACGCCGTAGCGTCTGCGCGTTCCACAGGGGAGTGCGGCCCGATCGTTCGGTTCGGGTGGCAAGCGCAGGCCGGATGCCGCGTTCATTCAGCTCGCGGCAGATTGTCCGTAGGGGTTCTCCAGCGAGTACCCGTTTTGCCACGTCCTGGAGAATCGCAGCCTCTTCGGGGATCGTCGCGGTCCGGTCGGGGGTGAGCCCGTACACGCGGCCTCCGCCCGGGTTGCGGCCTTGTTCGGCGGCCTGCTGTTTGGCTCGCGCGACTCGTTCGCCGATTTGCTCGGCCTCGAACGTGTCGACTTCTCCGAGTAGACCCGCGAGCATCCGGCCGGACGCTGTCGACAGGTCCAGGTCAGGACCTTTGAGGGTCACGACGCGGACCCGGTGGGATGCGAGTACCTCGAGTGCGTCGGCACGCTGCCTGCGGTTACGCCAGAGCCGGGAGAGCGCGTAGACGACGATCACCTGTACCTCGCCGTGGCCAACGGCGGTCATGAGGCGGTCGTACTGGTCGCGCGGCGTCGCCCGGGTCGCGCTGATGTCGTTGTCGACGTACGGCGGGCCGATCAGTTTCCACTCGGGGTGACGGTCGACCAGGGTCAGCGCGTCTTCGACCTGGCGGGTAACGCCGGCCGCGTCAGAGTCGCGATCGTGGCTGATGCGGGCGTAGACGGCCACGGCAAGCAGGGGGGTAGTGACAGGTTCGGGTGGCATGTGGCAGAGTGTGCCACACGCGGCTGGGAGTTATGGCAGCCTTTTCCACCTACCGCTCGGGTGGGTCAGCTCGTCTGGTGCGTCAGGTCGTAGACCGTCTGGCCGCCGACGGTGGTCGAGGTGAAATGTGCCTCGACCCAGGTGGAGATGTCGCTTCCGGTGCCGTTGCTGTTCGGGCCACCCATCCCTCCGCCACCGGAGCCGGTGATGAAGTAATGGATCTTTCCGGCGGCGACATAGGCCTGGAAGGCGGCGAGGGTCGGTGTGCCGTCGCTGCCACTGAATCCGCCGATGGCCATGACTGCTTTTCCGCTGGCGAGCTCCAGCGGAGCCGCACTCTGGGAGCCGACCGTGGCGGCTGCCCAGGTGTTGGTGGTCTTCTGTACCAGCGACACCAGTTCGGCGTTGGCGGTCTGACCGCCGAATCCACCCGCTCCGCCGAATCCACCGGGCTGACCGGCGGATGTTCCGCCGTTTGTACCACTGGGTGTACCGCTGGTTGTGGAGCCGTTCACCCCGGCGCCGCCGGGCGGGGTTCCTCCCGCGAACAACCGCCCATCGGAAGGTCCGCCACCGGGACCGCCCATGGCGCTGGTGCTCCCCGGACCGACGGCCGGGAGTGAGCCGGTGTGTGGGTGCGACGCAGTGCTGGCGGCATAGCCGGCCGTACCCGCGAGGCCGGTGAGCAACGCCGCCGTCGCGACCACGATCGCGCCCTTGCGCAGGATGCGTCGTCCGGCCAGCAGGCCGCCGATCGTCACCGCGCCGCAGACGAGAACCGTGTAGCGCAGCCACGGAGTCCAGCCCGGGGTGAGAGCAAGCAGGCGGTAGCTCCAACCTGCGGTGCCAGCGATGATTATGGACGCGCTGATCCGGGCGAACCAGGTCTCCCGTTGCTGCCAGAGGAGCCGTCCGGTGATCGCCACCAGCGCCGCAACGGCCGGGGCGAGCGCGATCGTGTAGTACGGGTGCATGGTGCCCTGCATGTAGCTGAACACGATCCCCGTCACGAGCAGCCAGCCGCCCCAGAGGATGATCGCTGCCCGGGTGCGGTCGGTGCGCGGTGCCCGGCGGGTGAGCCACAGGCCGGCGACCAGGCTGAGCAGCGCCGCGGGGAGCAGCCAGGAGATCTCCAGGCCTGTTTCCGAGCGGAACAGGCGGGTGATACCGGTGCTTCCCCCGAAACCGCCACCGGCCCCGAAACCGCCCCCGCCGCCCCCGCCGGCACCGCCGGCACCGCCGGCACCGCCGGCCCGGGTACCGCCACCGCCGCCACCGCCGCCGTTGCCGGCTCCGCCGAACAGGCGACCGAGGCCGTTGTAGCCGAATGCCAGCTCAAGCACGCTGTTGTTCGTCGAGCCGCCGATGTACGGGCGGGCGGACGCCGGCCACAGCGACACGATCGTGACCCACCAGCCCGCCGCGGCGAGAAGGGCGCCGACGGAGGCGAGAAGCTGGAGGATCCGGCGGCGCAGCCCGGTCGGAGCGGCGATCAGATAGGCCAGGCCGAATGCGGGAACGACGAGCAGTGCCTGGCCCATTTTGGTGAGAAAGCCGAAGCCGATGGCAACCCCGGCCAGCGCAAGCCATTTCGTGCTGGCCGACTCGATCGCCCGCACCGTGCAGTAAGCGCCGGTGACCAGGAGCAGGACGAGCAGCGCGTCCGGGTTGTTGAAGCGGAACATCAGTGTCGCGGCCGGGGTGAGGGCCAGCGCCGTGCCGGCGAGCAGGCCCGCGGTCGGTCCGGACCACCGGCGCACGGTTGCGTACAGGAGCCCGACGGCTGCCACGCCTTCCAACGCCTGCGGGGCGAGCATGCTCCAGGAGGAGAAACCGAAGATCCGGCCCGACAGTTCCATCACCCACAGCGATGCCGGTGGTTTGTCGACGGTGATGAAGTTGGACGAGTCGAAGGAGCCGAAGAAGAACGCCTTCCAGCTCGTGGTGCCGGCCTGGACCGCCGCTGCGTAGAAGTCGTTGGCATTGCCGGACGCGCCGAGGTTCCACAGGTAGAGGACGGCGGTCGCGGCGAGCAGCGTCAGGAGCGCGGGCCGGACCCATCCCGGGTCGGTCTCGGGTCCGCGCAGTCTGCGGCGCAGTCCGGTCGGCGGCCGCTCCCCGTCGTCGCGACGGGGCTCTGCAGTCGGATGCCGTCCCGGCGAACTGGCAGGGGGAAGCAGAGTCGAGGTGGACACAGGCGTTTCTCCAGTCCGGATGTGATCGGGATGGTGCGGACGCTGGGGGCGTGGGGGAGCTGGGGGCGTGGGGGAGCTGGGATGTCGCGGACGCTGGGGGCGGCGGGGGATGTCGGGGGGGATGCCGATGCCCCCCGCCGGGCTCACGCCTGCCGGCGGTGCGGGTGGAAGACCCAGGCGCGCAGCAGGACGAAGCGCAGGACCGTCGCGGCGAGGTTGGCGCCGATCAGGATGCCGAGTTCGAGGGGCCGTCCGGGGTGGCTGGCCAGCGCGCTGAGCACGGCCAGTGACCCACTGGTCAGCCCGAGCCCCAGGCCGAAGACCACAAGGCCTTCGAGCTGGTGGCGGCCGGCGCCGGCGCGCCCGCGTACCCCGAAGGTCAGCCGCCGGTTCGCGGCGGTGTTGGCGACCGCGGTGAGCGCCAGCGCGAGCAGGTTCGCGGCCTGCGCCCCCACCGTGCCCCGCAGCAGCAGGTACAGCACCAGGTAGGCCGCGGTGCTCGCCACCCCGACGCCGGTGAACCGCACAAGCTGTCCGGGCAGACCGACCGGTACGCCGGGGACGGCCGGCTCCAGCGGCGCACGGCCGAGCTGGCGGCGCAGGTCGCGCACGGGCAGCGCTCCGGTGGCCAGGGCACGTCCGACCCGGGCGACGCCCTTGAGATCGGCCAGGGCGGTGGCCCTGATGTCGACGCGGCTGTCGGGGTCGTCGACCCAGTCGACCGGAACCTCGTGGATGCGCAGTCCGGACCTTTCGGCGAGGACGAGCAGCTCGGTGTCGAAGAACCAGCCGGTGTCCTCGATCAGGGGCAGCAGCTGCGCGGCGACGTCGGCGCGGATGGCCTTGAACCCGCATTGGGCGTCGGAGAAGCGGGCTGCGAGCGTGCCGCGCAGGATGAGGTTGTAGCAGCGGGAGATCACCTCCCGCTTCACGCCGCGGATGACCCGCGAGTCACGTGCCAGTCGGGTTCCGATCGCGAGATCGGAGTGTCCGGAGATCAGCGGGGCGACCAGCGGCAGCAGCGCCGCGAGGTCCGTGGACAGGTCGACGTCCATGTAGGCCAGCACCGGGGCGTCGGATGCCGACCAGACCGTGTGCAGGGCGCGTCCGCGGCCCTTCTGCTCAAGGTGGGCGACGGTGACCTCGGCGATGGCGGCCTGGAGCGTTTCCGCCACGGCCAGGGTCGCATCCGTGCTGGCGTTGTCGGCGATCGTGATCCGAAAGGGGTACGGGAAGGTCCTGGTCAGGTGTGCGCACAGGCGGCGTACGCACGGCTCCAGGTCGGCCTGCTCGTTGTAGACGGGGATGACCACGTCCAGCACTGCCGCGGGGTGGGTTGCCAGGATGGGCCGGCGGGCGGCCGGGACGGGCGTGTGGGTGGCCCGCGGGGCGGTCCGACCAGGTGCGTCCTGCGGGGTGACGGTCGCTGTGGGCATGGACCTACAGTCGGTCCGGGACCTGTCGCCCCCTTGTGCCGAAGCTGTGCCTTTCCTGTGAACCTGTCTCGGCTCCAGTCGCGGACGTCAGCCGCGGCGTGGGCTGGCGACCCGGCATCGGGTCCCCAGTCGGCATCGCGTCCCCGGCTGGCATTGCGGGCCCGGGGACCATGGCCGGCACGTGCGTCGGCAGGCGGACGATGAACGCCGTCTGACCAGGGCGGCTCGTGACATCCACGGTGCCGTGGTGAGCGGTGACGACGGCGCTGACGATGGCCAGGCCCAGCCCGGTGCTGCCGGCGGCGCGGGAACGGGAACCGTCGCCGCGGGCAAACCGCTCGAACACGGACGGAAGAAGATCAGGCGGGATGCCGGGTCCGTCGTCGAGCACGTCGAGCACGGCAAGGCCCGGGGAGCGGGCGTGCAGGCTCGCGGTGACCGTCGTGCCGGGCGGGGTGTGGGTGCGGGCGTTGGCGAGCAGGTTGGCCAGCACCTGGTGCAGGCGGGCCGTGTCGCCGGTGACGATCACCGGCTCGTCGGGCAGCTCGAGCTGCCAGCGGTGGTGGGGCCCGGCGGCGTGGGCGTCGCTCACCGTGTCCACGACGAGTCGGGACAGATCGACCGCTTCGGCGTCGAGGGGACGTCCGGCGTCCAGCCGCGCGAGGAGCAGCAGGTCCTCGACCAGGCTGGTCATCCGGGTCGCTTCGGACTCCACCCGGCTCAGCGCGTGGGCGATGTCGGGGGGCACCCGGTCGCGGCCGCGGCGGGTCAGCTCGGCGTATCCGCGGATGGCGGCCAGCGGGGTCCGCAGTTCGTGGCTGGCGTCCGCGACGAACTGACGGACCTTCATCTCGCTGGCCTGGCGTGCCGCGAGGGCCGCGCCGACGTGGCCGAGCATGCTGTTGAGCGCCGCGCCGACCTGACCGACCTCGGTACGTGGGTCGGTGTCCGCCTCCGGGACGCGCTCAGCCAGCGCGACCTCGCCGCGGTCCAACGGCAGTTGGGCGACCCGCCTGGCGGTGGTCGCCACGCGTCGCAGCGGCCGAAGCGTGAGGCGGACGATGGCCGTGCCGGCGAACGCGGCGGCGAGCAGTCCGATCCCGGCGACGGCGGCTCCGACGACCGCCAGCTGGGAGAGGGTCGCCTGGATGGGGCGTAGCGGCAGGCCGGTCACGAGCACGGCGCCGTCGGGCATCTGGCGGGCGATCAGCCGGAATTCTCCGTTGCCGCCGATCGTCTGCGTGTGCGGATGTTCGTCGGCCGGGACGGTGGTCAGGGCCGCCGCGGCCCCGGCGTCCAGGGGTGCAAGCGAGCCGTCATCGCTGATGATCCCGGCATCCGAGACCACACCGGCGGTCAGCCGGGCCCCAAGGGTACCCGCGGACTGGCCCGGCGGCAACAGGAAAGCCGGATGAAAGCCCGGTACCCCATCCGGTGCCCCGTTCGTGGCCCCGTTCGTGGCCCCGTTCGTGGCCCCGTTCGTGGCCCCGTTCGATGACCGCAGCTGCCCGGCACGGTTGTCGGAAGGCTGGCCGAGGGCATCCTGGGAGCGGGTGACGGCGGCGGTCAGCTGGTCGTCGAGGCGTCCCACCAGGAAGTCGTGCAGGGCCACCTCGGTGACGACGCCCACCACCAGGCATACCGCCGCGAGCAGACCGACCAGGCCCACAACCAGGCGGGTCCGCAGCGACCACCCGAGACGTCGGCTGGTTGTTCCCATGGTGCGGCTACGCATGGTTACTGTTCGCCGGGCTTAAGGACGTAACCCGCACCGCGCACAGTGTGGATCATCGGGGTTCGACCGGCGTCGATCTTCTTACGGAGGTAGGAGATGTAGAGCTCGACGACGTTGGCCTGGCCGCCGAAGTCGTAGTTCCAGACCCGGTCGAGAATCTGGCTCTTGCTCAGGACCCGGCGTGGGTTACGCATCAGGAAGCGCAGGAGCTCGAACTCGGTGGCCGTGAGCTCGATCAGGTCATCGCCGCGCCGGACCTCGTGGCTGTCCTCGTCCAGGGTCAGGTCACCGACCACCAGCTCGGAGGATGTGCGGGCGGAGCTGGCCCCGGCCCGGCGCATCAGACCCCGCAACCGGGCGACGACCTCCTCCAGGCTGAACGGCTTGGTCACGTAGTCGTCGCCACCGGCGGTGATCCCGGCGATGCGGTCCTCCACAGCGTCCCGAGCCGTCAGGAACAGCACCGGGACGTCGGTGGCCTCCGTTCGCAGTCGCCGTAGCACTTCCAGGCCGTCGATGTCGGGCAGCATCACGTCCAACACCACCGCGTCGGGGCGGAACTCCCGGGCCGTGCGTACCGCGCTGAGCCCGTCCCCGGCGATGCGGACTTCCCAGCCCTCGTACCGCAGCGCCATCGACAACAGCTCGGAGAGCGCGGGTTCGTCGTCCACGACGAGCACCCGCAGTGCGGTGCCGTCCACCCGGCGCAGCGCCGGGAGCGGCTGGCGCGTGCTCTGAGCCACTGGCTGAGCCACTGGCTGAGCCACTCCCGGAGCCACTGCCGGAGGCGTTGTCTGCTGCGCCGTTTGGTGGGCAGCCTGCCGCGTCGTCTGGTGCACCTCGCCGGCCGACCCGCCAGGGGATCCCGGCCCGTTGGGGAGTAACGCCATGGGGCTCATGCAAACACAGTGCCGACGTCAGCTGTGGCACAGCCGGGTATCTCCTGTGAGTTTCCTGTGCCCACAGCTGGCGCCTTCCGGCCTCCGGTTTCCGGCCCGCGACCGGCCCGCGACCGGCTGTCTGGAGCCGGACCACAGCACGCCAGACCGGGGCACAGTAGTCTTCCCAACGCCAGAATGCCGATAGTGCGCAAACCCGGGGGTAAGGCGTGCCGGACTCAGCCATCGTGGACGTCCCGATCGGGCTCATCCTCGTGTTCGCAATCGGTAGCGTGGCGGTTTCCCGCATCAACGAGGCTGTGTTCGGGTTGATGTGCTACCGCGGCCGGCAGCTTGAGGCCGAGCTGCGTCGCCTCTTCGGTGATCGGCCCGTTGACGCCACGAGCGCCGCCCCCGACACCAGCCGGACGGCCACGCTCCTCGACGGCCCGCTGCGGGGTCTGCGTTCGGGCGGGCACGCGGGAGTCGTACCCGACCTGGGGGCCGCGCCGGTGGCGACCAGCGCCTGGCGGCGGGCCCGCCGGATGCGCCTGCCGTCCTACATCCCGTCGGCGGCCTTTGCGCGCGGCGTGCTCGACATGGTCGAACCGCCCGCGCGGGTCCTGCTCGCTCGGATGGACCACGTCACGATCCCCGAGACCGCCCGCACGGCATTGCGCGACGCGCATCAGTCGCTCACCGACACCACGGCTGCGGCGCTGTCCGACGCTCTTGTCGCGTCCCCGGCGGCGACCGAGGAGAGCCGCAGGATCGCCGCGTCCATCGTCGGACTCGCCGCGGCGGAACCGGTCGGGTCGCTTCTGGACGAGGTGGCCAAGCTGCCGGCGGACTCCCCGCTCCGGCTGGCGCTGACCGGCATCGTCACCCGGGCGGGCCACGACCGTGATCGGATCATCGCTGAACTCGCCGAATGGTACGACGACACCATGGACAGGCTTTCCGGCTGGTACAAGAGGCGCGTCCAGCGGTTCCTGCTCGTCTACGCGTTGCTGCTCACCCTGGCGCTGAACCTGGACGCGATAGCGCTCACCAACGCGCTGTGGGAAAATCGATCGTTGCGGACGGCCGCGGTCGAGGCTGCGTCCGCCCAGCTCGTCCCGACCGCTGTGGGTACCTCACCGGCCGCCGGCGCCGAGGATGCCGCGAACCGGGCCGTGAACGCCGTGCGGGATGCGGCGGCGCTGCGTCTCCCACTGGGGTGGAGCGGGCTCGACTCCGACCGTTCCGATCCCCGGCGGATCCCTGGTGATGTGGGCGACTGGGCGCTGAAGATTTTCGGGTGGCTGCTCACCGCGCTCGCGCTCTCGCTCGGCGCGCCGTTTTGGTTCGATCTCCTCGGTCGGCTCGTCAACATGCGCAGCACCGGCCCGAAGCCCGCCCCCGTGGCCAGCTGACCGGCGCGGCCAGCTGACCGGCGCCGCCGGGATCACCCGCCATGTCCGGATGTCACACCGGGGCGTCACGGTGTCCGGCCTGGGTCGGCATGGGCGGGCGTGGGCTGGCCCGCAGGACGAGCTCGAGCTCGAAGCGGACGTCGGGGTCGTCGAGGCTCTCGCCGAACAGCGTGCGTAGCTGGTTCAACCGGTAGCGGATCGTCTGCGGGTGCACCTGGAGTTCGGCGGCGATCCGGGCGCGTTGCCCCCGCAGCCGCAGCCACAGCAGCAGGGTTTCCGCCAGGCGCGCGCGGACTCTGACGGGAAGTCCGTCCAGCGGGGCCAGCCGCAGGCTAGCGAGGTCGGCCAGCAGCACCGGGTCTCGGGCGAGCAGGAGCTGGGCCAGGTGGTCGTCGGTGAACAGCGACCCGCCGGGGCACTCGGGTACCCCGGGCAGCTCCCCGCGGTCACGGGCGTTGCGGGCGAAGGCCGCCCTGGCCGCGCTCGCGGACGCCTCCGGCCACGGGACGGCTGGACCGACGACGGCTCCCAGACCTACCAGTGCCCGTTCCAGCCACTTGCGGCGGCCGGGGCCGGTCGGGTCGCCGACGAATATCCAGATGTCATCGCCCTTGATGGCGCGGGGGGTGTCCGGTGGCAGGGCCAGGCATCCGATGCGGTCGTCCACACGCTCGTCCCCGTCCCGGTCGTGGTCCGTGCCGGTGCCGGTGCCGGCGGACCCGGGCACGATGATCGCGGCGAGGCTGTCGGGTAGCCGGTAGGAGGCGGCCCGGGCGGTCTGTTCGATCGTCGCCGGGTTGCCGCCCGCCAGCATCAGCTCGCCGAGCCGGTCCCACAGGCGACCGCGTTCGCTGGCCGCCCGGGACTGCGCGAGCGCGTAGCCCTCGGCGGTGGCGCCGGAGATTCCGTCGATGTATGCGAACATCGTCTCGGCCAGGGACACGAGCCCGTCGGCGTCCAGGCCGCCGCGCCGCGCCGCGTCGGCGAGCCGGCGCCAGGCGACCCGCGCGCCCACCCGGTAGGCGCCGAGCAGCGTGTCCAGCGAACGGCCGGCGCGGAACTCGCCGCGCCCGAGGCGGACGTAGACCTCGCGGCTGGCGGCCAGGTCCGGCGGGCCGGGCGAGTTCGTGTCGACCACGGTGAGGAAGCGAAGCAGGGCCTCCTCGACACCCTGGCGGACACCGCGGCCGAACGAGCCCTCCAGCGGCCGCGCGTATGCCGGTACCTCACGTGCTATCGCCGCGATCAGATCGTCGCCAAGAGACATGAGTTCGAGCCGCAGAACATCGGCAAGATCAGAAGGAAACTGTCCTCCCGGAACAGTTTGCATCGGCCGCACTTTACTCCGGGCAGTCGCGGTGTCGGTACATTTCTGGGCCGTCGTGCCGAGGCGTCGCGGATCGGATTGCGTCCAGATGCTCTTCGTGAATAATCAGGCGTCGTGGACGCGCCAACCGGTTTGTTCAGTGCCGTGGTCACCGGCATTGTCATCGGCACCCTCGCGCGCATGATCGTGCCGGGCCGGCAGACGATCGGCTGCCTGATGACCATCCTGGTCGGGCTTGTCGGTGCCGCGATCGGCTTGATCGTTGCCAGCGGGATCGATGCCGGGTGGGTCCTCACCCTCGTTCTACAGGTCGCCGTGGCCGCGGTTCTGGTCACGGTGGTGGCGGGAAATCGCAATCTGCGATGATCAGTCCGGGCTGATCGATGGACAGGGGAGGCGGGAGGCCCGCGGCGGTCCCTGCGGTATTCCTCGTGAGCAACAGATCCCGCCGGTTGTGGCCTTGTGGCGCGGATCATCGAAGACCAGGACCATGAACGGCTCGGGCGCAGTAGCGTTGCCAACCGTGCCCCCTCGTACCGAGATGAACACGACCGCCATTTCGTTGCCGGCGCCCTCCTACCGGGTCGAGAAAACCTCGCTCGCCAATGGTCTGCGGGTCGTGCTGGCGCCGGATCACACGGCGCCGGTCGTCGCTGTGGCCGTCCACTACGACGTGGGTTTCCGGTCCGAACCCGAAGGTCGCACCGGTTTCGCGCACCTGTTCGAACATCTGATGTTCCAGGGCAGCGAGAACGTGGGGAAGGCTGAGCATCCCAAGTACGTGCAGGCCGCCGGGGGCATGTTCAACGGGTCCACGCATCCGGACCACACCGACTACTATGAGCTGCTGCCGTCCGGGGCGTTGGAACGCGCCCTGTTTCTGGAAGCCGACCGGATGCGCGCTCCGCGGATCACCCGGGAGAACCTGGACAACCAGATCGCGGTCGTCCAGGAAGAGATCCGGGTGAACGTCATGAACCGCCCCTACGGCGGCTTTCCGTGGATCACGCTCCCGCCGGTCGCGTTCGACACGTTCCCGAACGCCCACAACGGCTACGGCGACTTCCATGAGCTCGCGGCGGCGAGCCTGGACGACGCCGAGGACTTCTTCGACAAGTACTACGCGCCCGGCAACGCCGTGCTCACCGTGGTCGGCGATTTCGACGTCGAGAACGCGCTGGCGATGATCGGCCGCTACTTCGGCGAGATCCCGGTCCGTGCAGTGCCGGTCCGTCCGAGCTTTGCCGAGCCGGTGCGTGCCGACGAGCGGCGATCGGTCCTGACCGACCCGCTGGCACCGCGGCCCGCGCTCGCCGTCGGTTACCGGGTGCCCGACCCGGCGCTGGACCTGCCGACGTTCCTGGCCTACGACGTGCTGACCCATGTCCTGTCCGCCGGTGACGCGAGCCGCCTGGAGCGGCGGCTCGTGCAGAAGGACCGGTCGGTGATCGGTGTCAGCACCTACCTGGGCACTTTCGGGGACCCGTTCGACCAGCGGGATCCGCTGTTGCTCACCTTTGAGGCCCGCCATCCGGCTGAGTCGACGCCCGAGACGATCCTCGCCGCGGTGGACGAAGAGTTCGACCGCCTCACCACTGACGGCCTGGAACGCGGTGAGCTCGCCCGCGTGCAGTCCCGGATCGTCGCGGGCCTGTTGCGGGAGGCCGACGACGCGCTTGGGCGTGCGCTGGGCATGGCCACCTTCGAACTGCACCGCGGTCGTCCCGAACTGATCAATGAACTTCCCGGTCTGGTCGGTGCGGTCACCTCGGACGAGGTCCGGGCGGCCGCGGCCGCGCTGCGTGCCCAGGGCCGGGCGGTGCTGGAACTGCGCGCTGGCGCGGCGTCATGAACCGGGTTGATCTCAAGCGCGACACCGGGCCCACCCTCGAACCAGCTAGGAGGCTGCGGTGACCGCCGCAACTGTCGCGACAACGTCTGAAACCGTCCCGTCCGCCGGCGCGTCGCCCATCCCACCGGTGGCGCCGACCGTAGCGGCCGAGCTTCCCGCCGTGGCCGAGCGGATGCTGCCGGGTGGGCTGCGGGTACTGGTGGTGCGGCGGGCCAGCGTGCCACTGGTCGAGGTACGGCTGCGCATCCCCTTCACCGGCCGCGGTAGCGCGCATCAGGCCCGCGCAGAGCTGCTCGCCGAGACCCTGTTCACCGGCACCGGGCTGCGGGACCGGGTCGAGCTGGCCACGGCCGTCCAGGCGCTCGGTGGAGCGCTGTCGACCGGTGTGGACGCCGACCGGCTCGCGGTCGTGGGCTCCGCGCTCGCGACCAATCTCGTGCCTCTGCTTGATCTGATCGCCGAGGTTCTCACCGGGGCTGCCTACCCGTCGAGCGAGTTTGCCGGCGAGCGGGACCGGGTCGTCGAGGAAGTCACGATCGCCCGCAGCCAGCCCGCGGTGATCGCCAGGGAGGGCCTGCTGCACCGGCTGTACGGCAGCCACCCCTATGGCGGCGACACACCCGCGCCGGAGGTCGTCGCCGCGGTGACCGAGGCCGAGGTGCGCACCCTGCATGCCGAGCGCATCTCACCGGCGGGTGCCATCCTGACCCTCGTCGGAGATGTCGAACCGCGAGCCGCGCTCGACCAGGTCGAGGCGGCGTTCGGCGGGTGGAGCGGCACACAGGCTGATCCCACGCCGGCGCTGCCGGCGCTGGTCCGCGGTCCTGTTGTGATCATTGATCGGCCCGGGGCGGTCCAGACGAACATCCGTATCGGCGGGCCGGCCGTTGACCGCCATGACCCCGCCTACGCCGCTCAGCGGCTCGCGAGCACCGTCTTCGGCGGCTATTTCAGCTCCCGCCTGGTGTCGAACATCCGCGAGGACAAGGGCTACACCTACTCGCCACGCAGTTCGGTCGACTATCCGGTCGCGGGTTCCCGCTTCACGGTGAGCGCGGACGTGGCAACGGACGTGACCGGGCCGGCACTGCTTGAGATTTTTTATGAGCTGGGCCGGATGGCTGTGCTACCCGTGGCCGCCGATGAGCTCGATGCGGCCCGCCAGTATGCCGTCGGCACGCTGGCGCTGTCCACAGCGACCGCCGTGGGGCTCGCCTCGACGCTGTCGGCACTGGCCGGGGCCGGCATCGGTGTCGAATACCTTCGTGATCATCCTGTGGCGCTCGAGGCGGTGACGCCCGCGGACGTGCTGGCGCTCTCGGCTCGGGTGCTGGCGCCGTCGAGGCTGGTGACCGTACTGGTCGGGGATGCGGAGAAGATCTCCGCCGCGGTCGGGGGGATCATCGAGGTCGCGGCCGGTTGACCATGACCGTTTCGTGACCGGGTGACCGGGTGACCGGTTCCCGTCGACCGGTATCCACCAGGCAGGCTCTGGTCCGTTCGGTCAGCGGCGGGCCTGGTTGGCTCGCGGCGGCGCCGGTCTAGGGCTGGCGCCGCCCCTGCCGGCCAGCTCCCCGGGCAGGACCGCCCGTGGGTCGGAAACCGACTCGATCACCTGCCGGGCCAGGTCGTGCACGCGTCGTCCCATCCCGCGGGCGGTTCGCCGGAGCCGCTCGAACGCCTCCCGCGGCCGGATGTGGTGTCGTTCCGCCAGTACGCCGATCGCCTGTTCGACGATGACCCGCGAGGCCAGCGCGTGCTCGAGCTGGACGACCGACAGCCGCAGCTGTTCGACCTCGGTCAGATCATGATCGGGCCGTCGGGGCCGGCCGGGCGGGGCGAGGTCCTCGGCGAGCAGATCGGCGAGGACCATCGCGGACAGCAGGTCGCCGACCGGCCGCACATCGCCGCCGGGACCTTCGACGATCCATCCGGTCGGCGACCGGCGCAAGCGCATCTCCGGCTGCCCGCCACGTGCTGCCGCTGTGCCCGCGGGTGCCCGGTGACCTGGCGGGGTCGGCCGCCCCGGTGCGGGCCGGCTCGGCCGCGGCGGAGCGCCGGGTTCCGACGGTGCCGGTGCGGCCGACGGCGCGGGTGTGCCGTGCGCTGTTCGCGTGCCGGCCTCGGTCGCTTCGGGGTGCACGGTACCGCCTTCGGTACCGCCTTCGAAACTGTGTTCGAAAACGTGTTCGACATCGTCCATGAGGGCTCCGACGGCGTCGGCGATGCCGCGCAGCAAGATGATCGCGGATGGGGCGAGCGTGACCTGAGCCCGGTCGAGTCCGACCAGCAGACCGTGTAACCGGCCGTCGCCGCCCAGTACCGCGACGGCGACGTAGCTGCGCACGCCGAGCCGCGCCGGCTCGTCCGTGCCGGCAACTGCCGGCTCATCGCTCACCTCGGTGAGGGCCGTGGGCGCGCCGTCGAGTACCCGTGCGCCCACCGACTCACTTCGGGGCAGGGTCAGGCCGGCGTCGAGGCCGGGGAGCGCACCCGTCGTCCGTTGGTAGGTCGCGGTCGAGGCCGACAGGACCACGAACGCCGTCGCTTCCATCCGGTGGACGGCACCCGCGGCCTGCAGCGCGACATCGACCGCGCTCCACATATGTGCTGAAGGTACTGACGACACAGCCCGAACTCTGCCACAAACTTCACGGGCAGTGACGGACACCGCCCCCCGATCTGGCGCCGCGGGTGCCGGGCGAGCGTGGATGGCCGGGCTGTCGTTGCTCTGTGTATCTCTTATGCGGCAGAAGCAACCTTCTCGGTAACCTGGCGCAAGCTTGGGTTGGTCAACACGGTGCCGTCGGCGAAGACAACGGTCGGCACGGTTGCGTTGCCGTTGTTCGCGTTGCGGACGATCTGCTCGGCCTCAGGGTTCCTTTCGATGTCCACTGTGACGTGGGCAAGACCTGCCGCGTCGAGCTGCCGCTTGAGGCGGACGCAGTAGCCGCACCATGGTGTCGTATAGATCGTCAGCACGAACAGTCCTTTCTGTGGCGATGACGGAACAAATCTTCATAACCACGGCGCGGCTGGGTCGCTTCCCGTCGGTGGGGACGGCTACCGTCCCTTCTATGGTCGGTTCGAGGGTGCCTCCGGGCGTCGACGACGTGGGCGTCGACGACGTGAGTGTCGCTGATTCGATGATCGACGACCACGCCCGGCCGGTGGGGGATGACGCTCGCGCATTGGTCGAGGCACTTGATCCCGAGCAGCGGCTCGCGGTACTCGCCCCGATCGGCCCGGTCTGCGTCCTGGCCGGCGCGGGTACGGGCAAGACCCGGACGATCACCCATCGGATCGCCTTTCTGGTCGGTACGGGGGCAATCCCGGCCGGCCAGATCCTCGCTGTGACCTTTACCACGCGGGCCGCGGGTGAGCTGCGTGGCCGGCTGCGGGTACTCGGCGCAGCCGGGGTGCAGGCCCGGACCTTCCACGCGGCCGCGTTGCGGCAACTCGGCTACTTCTGGCCGAAGGTCGCGGGGGTTGCGCTGCCCCGGCTCGTGGAAAGCAAGATCGCCCTGGTCGCGCGGGCCGCCAGCCGGTTGCGTCTCGCACCGAGCCGGACAGAGCTTCGGGACCTCACCGGCGAGATCGAGTGGGCTAAGGCCACGTTGCTCACCCCGGCGGACTACCCGGCCGCCGCGGCTGCCGCAGCGCGCGAGACGACGCATCCCGCGGATGTGATCGCCGGTCTCTACGACGCGTACGAGGCGGTGAAGCGGGACGCGGGCGTGCTCGACTTCGACGATCTGCTCCTGCTGACCGCCGCGGTCATCGAGGAGCATCGTTGGGTGGCCGACGAGCTGCGGTCCCGCTACCGGCACTTCGTCGTGGACGAGTACCAGGACGTCAACCCGCTGCAGCAGCGGCTGCTTGATGCCTGGCTCGGCGAGCGGGACAGCCTCTGCGTGGTCGGGGACGCGAATCAGACGATCTACTCGTTCACCGGAGCGTCCCCGCGCCACCTGGTGGAGTTTCCGCGCCGATTCCCGGACGCGCAGGTGGTCCGCCTCGTGCGTGACTACCGGTCCACCCCGCAGGTCGTCGCGCTGGCCAATGCGCTGATCGCGCGGGCTGGTGCAGCTGGTGCCGGTACAGCTGGTGCAGCCGGTGGCGGCGCAGCCGCGAGGCCGGCCCGACCAGCGCCGCTGAAACTCCTCGCCCAGCGCCCGGACGGCCCGGCGCCGGTCTTCACCGAGCACGACAGCGAACCCGAGGAGGCCGCCGCGGTGGCCGATCGCATCCGCGCGCTGCTGGCCGCGGGCGTACCGGCCAGCGAGATGGCTGTGCTGTACCGGGTCAACGCTCAGTCCGAGGCGTACGAGACCGCGATCACCGCCGCCGGCATCCCCTATCTGGTCCGTGGCGGTGAGCGCTTCTTCGACCGACCTGAGGTCACCGAGGCTGTGCGATTGTTGCGGGCGGCGCTGCGCTCGGCGCAGGACGACCGACCCGACGGCCTGGCCGCCCAGGTCAGTGACATCTTCGCCGCGCTGGGATGGCGCTCGGACGATCCGCCGCATGGCGCGGGTGCCGAGCGGGAGCGATGGGAGAACCTGGCCGCGCTCACCCGCCTCGCCGACGACATGGTCGGAGGCGATCCCGAGGCCACCCTCGACCGGTTCGTGGCGGACCTTGCCGACCGGGCCGCGCACCAGCACATCCCCACGGTCGAGGGGGTGACGCTCGCCTCCCTGCATGCGGCAAAGGGTCTTGAGTGGGACGCGGTCTTCCTCGTCGGCCTCGTCGAGGGGACGTTGCCGATCATCCATGCGCAGACCCCTGCGCAGATCGAGGAGGAGCGTCGCCTGCTCTACGTCGGCGTCACCCGGGCCCGCGAGTATCTGACGCTGTCGTGGGCGCTGGCCCGCAACGAAGGCGGTCGTAGGTCTCGGCGGCCCTCACATTTCCTTGACGGGCTCATGCCGCGCTCGCCGGCGTCGGCGGGTGGGCCGACGCGGTCGGGCACGGGTGCCGCCGCGTCGGGAGAGTCCGGCGCCGGTGGGCAGCGGTCGCGCAACCGCTCGGCGGTGCGTTGCCGGGTGTGCGGACGCCCGTTGGCGGGTCCGGCGGCCAGGATGGGCCGATGTGAGACCTGCCCCGCCGATGTCGACCAGGCGCTGTTCGACCGGCTGCGCGCCTGGCGGTCGGCCCGGGCCAAGGAGCAGGGAGCGCCGGCATTCGTGGTGCTCACCGACGCGACCCTGATGGCGATCGCAGAGCACCGGCCCACCGGCGTCGCGGAGCTTGTCAGCATTCCCGGCATCGGCCAGGCCAAGCTCGATCGTTACGGCGAGGACGTGCTGGCTCTCGTCGAGGGGCGGGCGCTCCCGGAGCCCGTCCCGGCGCCGGCGCCGGCGTCCTCGTCGTCCTCGTCGTCCTCGTCGTCCTCGTCGTAGTCCGGTTGAGCAGCCGGACAGTTGCACTGGGTATCTGCGTGATAACCTAGAAAATAGGTTGCCGAGGCTGAGGACGCCTTCTACCGTGCTCAGTGGGCACCGGGAATACCTGCCCGTCGCTGACATGAACGTGCCGATACGAACGTATGGAGGTGGTCCCTGTGGGTGGTACTGGGATTGCCGACGCGTTCGTCTGCTCACCCGATCGGTTTGGGCTACCTGACACCACGCGCCGAGCATCGGCTGCGCAAACCCGTATCCAGACATGGGCGATGCACACGCTCTGTGTCCCGGGTCCGCCCCGAGGTCTGCTGCTGGCCTGACGAGCCACAGAGCGCCGACCTTGAGGCCGCGGATCCCGGACGGGACCGCGGCCTTTGTCGTCTCTGCGCCCGTCCGGTCCAGGTTTGACGATCTTCACCTGACCGATCTGCACTTGAATGATCTTTTCTCGACCGGACCTGACCGAATATTCCGTGACCGATTCCTGACTGAAGGTCGGAGGTGACCCCGGTGTTCGACCCCTTGACCATCGCCCGGATCGAGCGGGACCGGCTGGCGCTGCCCTGCTGGGACGTTGACCCGGATCTGTTCTTCGCCGAGTCCCCCGAGGACGTCGAAGCGGCGAAGGCGGTCTGCCGTGACTGCCCCCTGCGCCACGCCTGCCTGGTGGCCGCCCTTGACCGCTGCGAGCCCTGGGGTGTCTGGGGCGGTGAGCTCGTCGTCACGGGCGCGGTCGTCCCCCGCAAGCGGCCCCGCGGTCGACCCCGCAAGACCATCGCAGCCTGACGTGAGCCACACGCCCCGCCGGTTGATCGCTCGAATCGTGCCCGTCGAGGACCGGACTCCGACCCCGATCATGATGCAGCTGGTCGAGTCCGGTCGGGCCCGGTTGGCGGTACGACCCGGATATCGGCCGGGAATGCGTCCGAGCGACGGCACCGATCAGCTCGGTAAGGCGCTCGAGGCGTTACGCGATGAGGAAACGTGGTGAAACCCAGCGGATTGTTCGTATGGCGATCTGAAGATGTTGATCCGTACGTCGACCGGTGGTCCATGGGGTGCCGGTAGGGTCCGATCGTGCCCAGCAGCCAGCGCACGTTTCCGGTCCAGGTCGGTGCCCGTGACGCAGTCCTGATCGCGGACAACCAGGTTCACACCGGGCCTGAGGGTGACATCCTGTCGGCCGCGGTCACCGTCCTGACGAATCCGGACCTGGCCGCTGTCGTGGACCTCGTGGCATGGGTCCGCGATGGTTGGCTCAATGTCGCCAACGTCGACGGCGCCTCCAGAGTGGCACTCGCCGACCCGGCCGGCCGCTGGCAGGTGCTGCACGGGCATGATCCCGTGGCCGTGCAGGATCCGATGCACGGCGTTCCGCTGGACGTGGCGCTGGATGATCCGTCACCGCCGAACGACCGCAACTCCTACCCGCTCGCCGGGGTACGGCTCGCCTCGGTCTTTGCCGATCCGCACCGGTCACCGGACATCGTGGTCGTCCACAGTGCGGCGCATCACTGGCCGGAGCGCGGCGGGCACCTGGGTGAGCACGGGTCGCTGGACGCGGGTCAGTCCCGGGCGCCGCTGGTGCTGTCCGGGGCCGGGATCGGTGAGCGGGGCATGCTCGACCGCTCGGCCCGCATCGTCGACGTCGCGCCGACCCTGGCACTGCTGGCTGGGGCCTTGATGGCGGGTCCGCAGGGAGGCCCCGATGTCGCCGCTGCCGCTGCCGCTGCCGCTGCCGCTGCCGCTGACCTTGACGGCCGACCGCTCGCGGACCTGTGTGCGCCGGGCGCCCGCCACGTCGTCGGCCTGCTCTGGGACGGCGCGAACTGTAACGACCTGCTGAACATGGCCGTCACCGGTGAGCTGCCGGCGGTTGCCCGGCTGCTGGCGCGGGGCTGCGCCCTGACCGGCGGTGCCATCGCGGAGTTCCCGAGCGTCACCCTGACCAACCACACCTCGGCGCTGACCGGGGTCGGCCCGGGGCGGCACGGCATCCTGAACAACGTCTACTTCGACCGGGAGACCGGGCGTCGGGTCATCGCCAACGACTCGTCCACCTGGCATGTGGCATGTGATCAGCTCCGGGACGGCGTTCGGACGGTTTTTGAGGTGATCGCGGCGGCGCGGCCCGGTGTGTCGACGGCGTGCGTCAACGAACCGGTCGACCGGGGCGCGACGTATTCGACCTTTGCGCTGGTCCGTTCGATGAGCGGCGGCGACGGCGCCAGCGGCCTGGGTGAGCATCTGCCCTCGGCGCAGGACGACCCGCACGCGACCGCTCAATGGGTTGCGGCCGATTCGGACTACGCCTGGTCGACCCAGGTGGACGCGCTCGGCCTCACGCAGGTCGCCCAGTTGTGGGATGGGGACGCGCAGCCGCCCGCGTTCATGTGGTGGAACACGACGGTGACCGACACCGCACACCACGGCGGCGGGCCGTACTCACCGCAGGCCCGCGCATCGATGGTCGACGCGGACCGGCGCCTGGGGGTTTTCCTCGACCTGCTCGAGGAGCGCGGACTCACCGACGACACCGCCATCGTGCTGACCGCCGACCACGGCAGCGAAGGCGCGGACCCCGCGTGCACCGGCGACTGGGACGATGCCCTGCGGGCCGCCGGAATCCCCTTTCGCGACGAGGCCTACGGCTTCATCTACCTCGGCACCCACGCCGACACCGACGCTACGGGGCCCGTGTAGAAGACGGCCGACCGATCATAAGCAGACCGCGTGCTGGCTCGTCTTCGACGACGAGGTCTGCCAGTGCCACATCCACGTTCCGGCGTTGCGCATCATCGCCGGAACGGGTGGAGGATTCGGTGCACTACGGTAGTGATTGGGTTCCAGCGACCCTGGAGGTCAGCGGGTGCGAGAAGATCTATGATCGTGCGCCATTTGGCCTACTGGCTGAACTGTCGGGACTGGAAGCTGGTAGCAATGAAGATCGTTATTCTGGATGATATTGATCTTACTGCGGACCAACACCGCCAGCTTGCGGAGCTGGGCGCGGTGGTAAAGCACGGCGGGTTCAAACGGTCGTAGCAATGCGCGCCTGGCCACCCCGGCCACGGACACGCCGAGCAATGGCGGGTCGAGTGGAGCACGCAGAACCGCTATTCGGTTGCTTTTGGATGGCCTGCACCAGCACGAGTGATCCAGATGCGTTGTTTCTCGTCGTCGATGCAGTACCAGACACGTCCGCCGCCGCTAGCTTCGTACTGCCATTGCGGGAGCTCGCGCCCACCGATCGACTTTTTGCCGAGGGCACCTTGTAGCGGGTGCTGGCGTTGTGTTCTATGTCGCGGATCAGTCTGTAACGCATCGAAGGCGGTTCGGGCGGCAGCCGAATGGGTTCGGCAGAGTTCGTCCCAGCCCTTGCCTGCGTCATTGCTGGCTGCGAAAATGTCCCACTTATCCGGGTCAGGGGGACGAGGGATCCGCTCGCCACGTCCAGTCATGAAGGTCGATGGAGGACGCGGCCGTCGCCGGGCAGCGGCCGGCTGAGGTCTGCGGTGAGGGCGGGATCCGCGTGGATCGCGGCGGTCTGCTTCCACTCAT
Organism: Protofrankia sp. Cas3; assembly: GCF_963555955.1. Classification (NCBI taxonomy): domain Bacteria; kingdom Bacillati; phylum Actinomycetota; class Actinomycetes; order Frankiales; family Frankiaceae; genus Protofrankia; species Protofrankia sp. Cas3. Next base: position 6,340 of record NZ_CAUVXP010000051.1, on the reverse strand, counting down.
GCGCGAGCTGGGTGAAGGGCGCCAGGACGCCGGCTTCGGCGCTTGCCTGCAGCCGGCGCAGGAGCGTGCTGATGCACTCCGCCTGCTCGTCGACGGGAAGCAGTTCAATCCACGGGAAGACCTCAGTGATCACGGCCTCGAGGACAGGGCGGGTCGTATCGTCGTGGAGGGTCTGTCTGAGGATGCGGGCGGTCAGCGCAAGCGCCTCCTCGACGTCGGCGGCACGGTCTGCCAGTTCGACCCGCAGGTTCGGGCCGTCGCGCCGGGCCAGTTCGACGACGGTGCCTTCATCGAGGTAGGCGAGGACGCGCTTGGGCTGCCGGAGAAGATCACTGTAGGGGAAGGAGACGCGCGCTGCTGACGCTGCCATGCACGTCATGATATCTGAAGTAGCTCTGAACTTGTCACGAGCTCGTGCCGCCGTGGTGATCCGTCCGGCTGGCCGGTCCGGGTGGAGCCGGCGCCACAGCGCGGTGCGAAGCTGGGTGGGTGACGCTGTCGAAGAAGGCTGCCTGGTTCCTGGTCGCGGTGGGTGTCTGGTCGTGGGTGATCTGGCCGACGTTCCTGAAGAACATCTGGGCCGACGCCCGGTCCTGGAGCGATGGTCCGACCGGGTTCTTCCTGGTGCATCTGGTGCTCACCACCGTCTCGCTCACGATCGGCACCGCCGTCGGCTGGCTCGGGATCCGGGGGGTGCGTGCCGGCCGGCGTGGCCCCACCGATCACGCAGCGCCGCCCGACCGCGACCTGATCGACTCCAGTCGCTGAGGGCCAACCCGTACTGTACCGATCATGCCGGTATCTATGACAAAGAACGATGTGAATCTGATGCTCCTGCCACAACACCAGATTCACATCGTTCCCAAAGAGCGGCCGGCAACAGGGATGTGGATCAAGGAGCGGGGCTGGGGCGTGTCCTGAATTGGCGCGTGCTTCAGGGGCGCCAGGCGGTGAGCAGGTCGTTCGGGCCGAGGGCGAGGATGCCGGCCGTCGACGTGTTGGTACGGGTCACCGCGAGCAGGGGGGTCGAGTCGTCGGCGCCGGGAAGCTGCGACCGGTGGTGGGCGAGCCGGGCGAGGTCGTGCACGTCAAAGGCATGGTTGTTCTGCCATTTGATCGATCCGACCATGGTGATCTTTTTGGCGATCGGTTCCCGGTCCGCGCCGACGATGTCGATTTCCGGGTCGTTGGTACGGGTCCAGTAGCCGCCGATGACGTTCGTCTCGTCCGGTAGGACCCCCGCGGGAAGCCGGTGCAGCGCATCCCTGATCACCGGCTCGATCGCCCGTCCTCGCCAGGTGGCCCAGGAGGATTCGATCCTGGTGAGAACCAGGTCGCCGCGGCCCCGCTCGATTTCATGGAGGTACGGGCCGAGGAATGTCAGCCAGAATCGAAGATAGGGGTCGGCGATCAGATACCGGGTTTCGCGGGAGGGTCGGGTTGACAGCGGAACCATGGCGGTCACCAGACGTTTCGCAGTCAACAGCTGCAACGCGCGGCTCAGGGAGCCCTGCGCGATCCCGCCGGCGGCCCGTCCGATAAGCGAGAAGGCCCGTTCCCCGGACCCGATGGCACCAAGGACCCCGCGGGCCTGCGCCTCGACGGGAAACTCGGCGGCCAGCGCACGTTCGGCGCTGACCAGCAGAGCGGAGGTGGGATCGTCGACCGCCTCCCGCAGATAGTCGTGAACTGAGGCGCCGCCGGGCCACTCGTCCAGGATCAGCGGCAGCCCACCGGTCACCAGGTAGGCGTCGAAGGCATCGGCAGAACTCAGATCCACCATCGTGGACACGTCGGCCGGGTTCAGCGGCGGGATCACCATCTCGCCGGCGCGTTGGTGAAACGGCCGGCCGTAGGAATTGAGCGCCTCCATCATCGCCAGGTCCGAGCCGATGCACAGCAGAAGGACCGGTCGCCGGGACAGCTCGCGATCGAACAGCTTCTGCAGGGTCCCCTCGAAACCGGGGTCGTTGGCGATGAGGTACGGCATCTCGTCCAGGATCACCACGCTGGGTTGGTCCGCGGGCAGCGCACCGGCCAGCAGCCGCAGCGCCGCATCCCAGGATCCGGGTTTCTGCTCATGGAACAGGCCGGCGTCTGGAAGATCCGAGCTTGCGGCCGCCTCGGTGAACAGGCGGAGATCTATCGCCATGCCCGGCTGTGCCGACGCGGTGAAGAACAGGTATGGCACGCCCGCGCGGTCGACGAACTCCTCGGCCAATCGTGACTTGCCGACGCGGCGGCGTCCGCGCATCAGGACAGCCCGACCAGGACGACCCGCCCGGCCGCCGGTCCTGACCCGCTGCAACAGTCGGTCAAGCGTCGCCAGCTCGCGTTCCCGTCCGATGAACTCGGCCATGCCAACCTGCCTCGATCATACTCTCATCCAGGATACTCTCATCGATGAGAGTATCCTGGATGGGTAGGATCATGGCGGGCTCGTGTCGTCGTTCGATGGTCGCACATGGTCATGTGACCAGCGCCCCGGCGATCTCTACCAGTGCGAGTCGTAGTGGTGGCCGCAGCCGCCGCGGTCGCAGGTGTAGGTGCTTCCGGTGAAACCCGGGCATGGACAGGCCGTGCAGTTACCGTAGCCGGCAAGCGGTGACGAGTCGCTCACCGCAGGGTGGGCGGCAGCGATTTCCCCCAGGGTGATGGGAAAGACGCGAGGATGTCGTGCTGCCAACAGATCGGTTGCGTGCATCGCGTTACCCCCAGTATGCGGCCATCTGCTTCTACACAACGTTCACCCAGATTTACGGATCGTAAACATTGGGTAGAGGATAGAGAACATTAACTCCGGGAAATGTTTGAGGGCAAGCAAAGACAGGCAGGTTGACGCGGCGTAATCCGGTGCATGCTCAGGCGCTTTCGACCGCCGTTCCGGGGGGAGCGCACGCACCAGAACTGCCATCACTGGGCGTGACTGTACCGGGCGTGACTGTACCGGGCGTGGCCGTACCGGGTGTAACAGGACCGGGTGTCGTGACGTCGGGGGCATCCTGTTTGTCGGTGGCGTCACGCGGCCGAGGCGGCACCGGCGGCTGCGGCTGCCTGTCCTTTCTCGTCCGCTTCGGCTGGCTGGGTTGTTCCGGCACGAGCGGCGTCGCCAGCGGCGTCGCCAGCGGCAGCTGTAGTGGCAGCGGCAGCGGCCGGAGACCAGATTGATCCATTTCGACGGCGAGTGCCGGTAGCCCGCGTCCGGGCCGGTTCGCCCAGGCGGCGTGTTCGGCCGCCGCCGACCCCGGCGAGGCGAAGCCGGGTTGCCAGCGCTGCATCTCGGCGCGAAACGCCCCCGCGCTGTCGAGCTGGCACAGGATGCCGACCGCTCCCAGGGTCACCCGGTGGATCAGCAGGTAGGACGGGGGCAAGTTGAGCTGACGACCGAGCTGGGCCGCGGGGGAGCGGGGGTCGCCCAGGCGGACGGCCTCCGCTCGCAGCCAGTCACGGGAGAAGCGGAACTCCTCCGTGGCGACAGGACCGAGGAGCGGCGCGAGGTACCCGAGGAGGTCCGCTGCGTTGATCTTGGCCGCCGACAGGATGAAACCCTCGGCCCGCAGACCTGCCATGACGGCGTCGGCATCGCCGTGCAGGGCCAGCCGGCAGAGCCGGCCGACGGGTTCGGGCAGCCCGTCGGGAAGCCGACTGACCGCGCCGAAGTCGAGGATGCCGAGCCGGCCATCCGCCAGCAGCCGGAAGTTGCCCGGATGCGGGTCCGCGTGCAGGAGCCCGACCCGTCCGGGGCAGGAGTACAGGAACCGTACGAGCAGCAGCCCGGCCCGGTCGCGTTCGGCGGGCGTGCCCTCATTTATGATCTTTGACAGGGGTCTGCCGTCGATCCACTCGGATACCAGGACGTGGTTGGTGCCCGCGATGGCCCTGGGCACGCAGATGTCGGGGTCGCCGTCGAACGCTTCGGCGAAGGCTGTCTGCCACGCCGCCTCCAGGCGGTAGTCCAGTTCCTCGACGATGCGTGCCTTCAGCTCGGCGACCAGCGGTTTGATGTCCAGCCCGGGGGTCAGCGCACCGAACAACCGGGCCGCGCGTGCGAGCTGGGTGAGGTCTGCGAGCAACGCCGGCCCCGCTCCGGGATACTGGATCTTGACGGCGACGTCGCGTCCATCCGCCCACACCGCCCGGTGAACCTGGCCGATGCTCGCCGCGGCCGCCGGCGTGTCGTCGAAGTCGCGAAACCTCGCCCGCCAGTCCGGGCCCAGATCGTCCGCCAGCACGCGGTGGACCGACGCCGCCGGTAGGGGCGGCGCCGCCTCCTGCAGCTTCGTCAGGGCCATCCGGTACGGCCGGGCCACATCCTCGGGGAGCGCCGCTTCGAAGACCGACAGGGCCTGTCCGAGCTTCATCGCGCCGCCCTTGAGCTCACCGAGAACACGGAAGATCTGCTCGGCTGTGCGCTGCTGGAGCTCCGAGGCGACGATCTCGGCGGGACGTCCACCGAGTCGCCTACCCATACCGACTGTGGCCCGTCCGGCGATGCCCAGCGGAAGACTCGCCAGCTTGGCGGTTCTGACGATCGCACGTTTTGGGATTTCGGACACAACCCCATCGTGCCTGTTCTGCCGCCAGGAGGCAGGCGGGACTGTGATCCAGGTCATCATTCCTACTCTTTGTAATGGACATGTTCAACCGGGTGGGGGTGGCGACGTCGGTCGGTCCACCCGATCAGGGGTCGTGTACCGGGTTGTGGGTTGGTTGATTACCTCGTCGACATTCGTGGCTGTAAGTAATCGAGCGCTTCGACAGGGGCACGAAGGATGCACCGACCATGACCGGCGTCGAACCCGGAGCTCGGACGCGGCCATTTCCAGGGTTCCGTCGATGGTTGGCAGATCGCCGGCGGTCAGCCGGTGCGGCTGCCCCCACTCCTGGCTGGAGCCCTCGTCGTGAGGTCCGTCGCGCCGCCGGTCGCAACCACCGGACTCCACCAGGGAGAGGGCCTGCATCGCTGTCAGACCCGCAGCGACAGTGGCGAGCATCACATCGCACGCGTCGACGCCGCTGTCCGGACGGCGCGACATCTGCAGGGCCAGCAGCGGCCACGCGGGCTCGGCCGCGCCGCGGTGCAGATGCTGGCAGTGCAGGCACGAGGTCATGCCGGGCAGGACCAGCGGCCCGATCACTGCGGTGGTCTCGCGAATGCCGGCGAGCAGGTGCGGGATGCCGGTGCGTTCCAACTCAAGGGATTCGTGCGGGTGGACGACGGGAATTCCGGCCGGAGTGATCACAACGAGATCGGGACGGAACGGTGCGCCGGCCCGGTGCCGGGTTTCGCGGGATGCCAGGGGCCGCGCGACCCGGGCGATCGCCGAGGCTGTCGCCGTCGAGCGCGGGCGGCCGACGTCATCGAGACGAACACCGCCCGGCGCGACATCGGCGGGCCTGGTCACCCCGGTGTCGTCGACGACCACATGGCCGATCCCGGCCGCGGCCAACAAGGTCGCCACCTGCGCGCCGACCCGGCCCGCACCGCGGACCTGGATCCGCGCGTGGCGTCGGGCCCGCAGCATCCGATGGACATGGGTCGGGTCGGTTGAGCCCAAGGAGATCGACGCAAGGTCCGGCACCAGCCGTTCGTGGTCCAACATCGACAGTGGCGAGCGGTCGGCGGGAGCCGCATCCTCGATCATGCCGGTGTCCTCCAACAGGACCACGAGTTCGCGTCGGGCCGCGTCGAGGGAGCTCAGCACCTGCTCACGCGATCGGGTGCCGTCGAGCATGTCGAGCACGGAGGCGTCCCGAGCGGTGAGCCCGCCGAGGACGATCGCCCGCACCGGGTCGACGCCTATTTGCAGGGTGGACCCGTCACGCCAGAGCCGGCGTAGGCCGGGCTTGAGGATGGGGCGCACCGCGTCCTCCTCGGCAGAAGGCGACTAGCTCGTGCCCTGACAGTCTCATGCCGGTCGCCGTTGTATACCGATATCGACCCATCTGTGGATAACGGTCGTATTTAGTCGAAATTCCGGACGGCGCCTGTGGACGACCGTCGGTCCAAGGGCCGAGCCGGCCGGCAGCCCGGGTCACCAGGTCCCCAGGCCGCCGGCTGGAGAAGTCAGGCCCGCCCGGACTCCGGGTTCCGGGGTCCGGGCGGGAGCCCTGCGACATGTGTCCTGTGTGCGTCAGAGCTATGTGCTTCAGGCCTTGCCGAGGATCCTGTTGATCGTGGTGCCGCAGACCGGGCAGGTGCCCCGCGCCATCCGGCGCCCGGACTCACTGACCCGCACTTCGCCCTGGTAGTGCCGCTTGTCCTTGCACTTGACGCAGTAGCCCTCGAACGTCTCTGCCACCCGTTCTCCCCTCGCGCCGTCGGTCGTCGGTGACGAAC